>CAYFVF010000131.1:0-5371 GCA_964346335.1 uncultured Hyphomicrobiaceae bacterium | reverse complement strand
GCTCTGAAGCTGGACCTCGACGAACAACGCGCGTCGGGGGTCTGGGGAGTGCCGAATTCCGGCCAGCGCCGCACAAGGAGCAGAAAGTCGTGATGAAAACCGGACAGAACAGCGCGGTTCAGGGGTGCCGAGTGCTTATCATCGAGGATGATTTTTCTTCGCAAGCTACAGCGCGAAAGTCCTCGAAAATGAAGGCGCCCGGATTGTTGGTCCTGCCGCCTCGGTCGAGAAGGCGCTCGCGCTCATGGGGCGCGAAACGCCGGACGCCGCCATTCTCGATGTGAATCTCAACGGGGAGACCACGCTCGCCGTCGCCGACGCCCTGAGGGTTCGCGGCGCCCCGTTCGTTGTCGTCACGGTTTATGGCGAGGACAATCTGCAATCAGACGTCCTGCGCGATGCGCCGCGGCTTGAAAAGCCGGTTCAGGCGAAGATCCTGATCCGTTCTGTCGCTGAGCGGATATCGCGGGAGCTATCCACCCAACAGACGTCCCCGCAACACCCCGCGCCTTAGAACGCATTCCGAAAAGCCAGTCCCGGCCTTGATCCGGGATCCGAACCGGTTTTCGCGTAAAAATCCGCGTTCAATCAGGTAATTAGAGCGACTTCGCGGTTCAGTCAGAACGAAAATCGCTCCAGGGGATCGTATCAATCATGTCGGCCAGGGGCCGTTGCGCTGGCAAAACGGTCATATCAGCCAGCGCCGCCCGATACGCACCAACCTGCAGCTTTTCCGGCAAGCATTGAAACCGGGTTTCAGGCCAAAGGCGCGCGCAATCAGATGATGCGAGGCGAGATTTCGGTTCGCTGAGAACCCGAAAGCATGCGGCTGGCGCTACTTCATCATCGCGTTGTTTCCGCCGGGCATTTCAGGCGCCGAGCATAGATTTTGGCACGCAACCCGCATCTGCGATTTTATCGTCTTGATCGGCAGGCCAAGCCTGGCCGCGATCTCGCGAGGCGACAATGCGTCGATGAACAGTAGCTTCACGACCTTTTGCTGGTCAGGAGGCAAGTTGGCCAGCGCTTTCGATTTCGGTGCGGTTGACCGGCGACCGCCTGTTCCGTGCACGCCGTCCGGGGATGCTTCGCAAGCAGGAGACGGAGGCGTATCCGCGCCCGCGATGTCCCGATCGCCCTGCCCGCGCATGCGCACGCGCCGCGCAGCCTGGAAAACGGCGCTCAGCAAGTCCGACCGGCTCGTCGGAAGGCCAGCGTCGCGCCGGCAAACGGCGAGCATGCTTTCCTGCACGATCTTTTCCGCGCTGCGTTCCGTTTCGCCTTGGCTCAAAAGCATGGATTTCAGTCGCGGCGCTGCGTAGGCGGTGATCAGGCCAAATGCGTCTTCATCATTGTCCTGAGATACCTTGCGCAGGCATTCGGTGATTTCCGAGTCGGTGAGTTCGGCCCTGCGATACGCCTTGCCCCCATTCGTGCTGCCAACCCTGCTCATGCTGTCCTCCTCGCGAATGGAAACTAAAGTTGCCCTGAAAATTGCTGCGTTCAGATTGCATCCAGACCCTCCCAAAAGGCCGGTGCGCTTGCTCCGCGATATGTCCGGCGGGGCCCGCATCATGCGTTCAGGCCAATCGCAGCGCGTTGAAATGACTTGCGACGGACTGACCGGCCGGCTCACTGGCCTTCGCCGGTTTGGCGCTCTTCTGGCGTTTGCCCGGCGTTGCCGGCACATGCCGGGTTTTTATGGTCAGGGCCGGGCTTTCGCAGACGATGCGAAACCTCCATCAGTTGGCCGCGCATCCGGATGATCTCGCGCTCGCTCATCCCCAGCCGGTCGACGACGTGGGCGCGGGCGCGAGCGACCACCTCCCGTGCCTCGCGGCCTTTTTCTGTCAGGAAAACGCGAACCTGGCGCTCATCCTTGGCGCTGCGCCGGCGCGCCACGCGCCCGTCTGCTTCGAGGCGCTTGACCACGGGTGTCAACGTGCCGGAGTCGAGCTCGAGGCGGCGGCCCAGTTCGCTGACCGACTGGCCATCGTCTTCCAGCAGGCAAATGAGCACGAGATACTGCGCATAGGTCAGGTGCGCGTCGCGCAGGGTCTCCATGTACGTGCTGGATATGGCGCGGGCCGCGGCATGAAGCGCGAAGCAGAGCTGGTGCTCCAGAAGAAGCCCGTCTGACTTCTCGCCTGGCTCGTGTTCGTCCTTGGCCACGTATGGCTCCCAGTCACCGCATCCGAAATTACTGTGGCAGAGTGCGATACCCGATGCCGCCCTGTCAATTAAATTGTGCCCAATTAGATTGGGAGCAATATAATTGGGGGCTTTAGCCCACATAACGGCAGGTCCTGCGGCGTTGAAAGGCCGAGGAGCGAGCGCGTAAGTCAGTATCGCCGGTGGCGCTGACGGGCGTGCGCATCGGGCGCGATCATGTCCTCGCGGCGGCCTCTCAGCGCAAGCGATTGCGCGTTGAGCGCGTGCAGATCCATGTTGCCAGCCAGAACCTGCTCGCCCAGCGCGATCGCGGCGCGCAGATCCGCGATCGGCGCGTTCCGCCATGCGGGTGGCTTGACGATGCTGCGCCAAGGCGCCCCGAGGGCGACGTCCAGCACGATCCGGGCAAAGCAGTGGTTATACCGGACCGGCCAATCGCGTGTTGCGGCCGCTTCGGGGAGACGACGGTTCACCAGGTCGCGCCAGTGTTGCCGGACGCGCTCGTCGTCCGTGCGATCAAACAATTCGTGCTGCACAGCCTGTTGCACCTGTATGTCCCGAACGGGAGCGAGGAGCCACCAACCTCAATCCTGCGCGCCGCGCCTCGCGCAGCCCATATACTGAACGAGCGTGGTGGGCAGCCGGCCGAAAACGAGGTCCATGCGGCGGTTGAGGCCGACAGGCCCCAAACCAACAAACCGCACGTCGTGAAAACCCCGTCCATGCAGTTCAGCCTTCATTTCGCTGGGGCGAATGAACTTCGCCGGATCGTGCGTTCCCCTCGGCAATAGCCCGATCAGCCTTTCCGCGCAGGTAACGGCGAGGAACGCTGCGACCGCATTTCGATTGATGGTGTCGAAGAAGAACATGCCGCCCGGCTTGAGGACCCGCGCAATCTCGTCAATGGCGCGGGGGACGTGTTCGACATGCTCGAGGACATCGACGCAGACGACGTCATCGAAACTGCCCGCGTCGAACGACAAGGCTTCGAGGGTTCCGACGCGGTAATCAATGTCGAGACCTTCACCCAGCGCGTGCGACCGCGCAGCCGTAATTGCATCGGCCGCCGGATCAATGCCGGACACGCGCGCACCGCGCCCAGCCAGCGCCTCCGCCATGAACCCGCCGCCGCAACCGGCGTCCAGCACGGACCGGTCCCGCCAATCCTCCACGAAATGATCGAAATAGCGCATTCGCGCGGGGACGAGATTGTGCAGTGTACGCAGCCAGCGCACCGACCCATCCCACCAGTCGCCCGCGTGATCATCATAGATGCGCAGATCGTTTTTCATGGCGTCGGTCACGACGACGACCTCCTTGAGCGGCTCGGGATCGGCAGCCAGTACGGCACGCTTTTCGCGTAAGTCTCGAACCGCTCGCCGTGGATCGCGCGCAGCCTTCGCTCCTTGTGAAGCGGCCCGAGCACGCAGTACGCGGTGAGGAAAAGCGCGACCATCAGTTGGTCGGGTGTCCAGACGGGAACGGTCCAGGTCGTGAGGGCGAAACTGACATAGATCGGGTTGCGCGTAAGCCGATACAGGCCGGTTTGCGGGAGGTCAGGGTAACGGACACGGCGACCGCGAAACACGGCCCACCACCCGTTGAAGCCGCTTTGCAGCGCGGGCCCGGAATTGAGGATGGAAAGGCCGAGCAAACCCCAGGACGCGCCGTAGAGTGTCGTCATGATGAACAGTGCAACACCTTCCGCCTGCCACCAGGTCACCCCGGACCAGCTCCAACACGTGAACAGCAGCAGCACCTGAGCCGAGGCGACGATGACATAGGCGGTGGGCGCGAGGTCCCGGGCGTGGGCGGGGGGCGCGAGCAGAGCCAGAATGCGGCGGCCGCGCGCGCGCAACAGCAGCGAATGCCCAAGCGGGAACTGGAGCAGCAACAGTAAATTGACAAGCCACGACACCGGCGCAGGGATCGCCCCGAAGCCAAGGGACATGCCGCTGCCCATCACCACGACCATGCTGGTGACCGCGATGGCGAACAGGCCGTGGCAGACAGCCCCATAAGCGAGAGCCAAGCCTCGGCGTATGACGGCACGCTCGCCAGTCTCGCTATAATCACGGGGATGGCCCAAGGGGGTTCCACTTTCATTCAGCTTCAAGACCCTGAGCGTGAAACGATTTCACGGCCAAACAGATCACTCTGCGCTCTTCGCGCGCGCTCATGGCGGCAATGCACCGCGCGCTGGAGACGCTTGCGCCCGGGTGCGCCAACGCTGACCACCTCGTGACATCAGGGCAACGCGCCGCGCTCGCAAGCGGCGATCTTGTCTTTGCATTCACACTTAGCATAGACTTGCGCGCAAATCATGCATGCGTAACTACGCGGACATTGCGCATGCGTCGAAATAACCGCGCGGCGAATACGGAATACCCGCCCGGCGCGCACGCACTTTCCGGCAAAACATCATGGGGTCAGACATGGCGCGTGGCCACGGGGATCTTGCGAAGGCAACTTTACTGACTGACGAGGAACGCGAGCAAAGCGTCGTGATTACCGACCCGTCGCAACCCGACAATCCGATGATATTCATCAGCGAAGAATTTGAGCAACAGACGGGGTATTCGCCGGAAGAATCGCTGAACCGGAATTGCCGGTTTCTTCAGGGGCCGGAGACTGACCCCGCGACCGTCGAAGCGATACGGGCGGCGCTGCGAACCCAAACCAGCATCGAGGTTGACATCCTTAATTACCGTAAAGACGGGGAAAAATTCTGGAACCGTCTTCGCATCCGCCCGATTTACGACGAAGCCGGGAACATGATGTTCTACGCCGGCGTGCAGAACCCGATCCCGGCTGAGCAAGTGAGACAAACGCCGGTTCGCGTGGCAAGAAAATAGCGCAGAAGTCGAGCGCCTCTTAATCCCTGGCCGCGCTGCGACCGGCCGGATTACGTCGCCTCAAGCGCGGCGCGGCGACGTTTCGCCATATTGGCTTCCGAGATCTGCGGATAGCGCGGACGCTGCGCGGACACGTCGGTCAATTGATCCAGCGCTTCCGCTGGCGCTGCCAGCCGCGCGGCTTCGAGGCTCTTCGCGAATTGCTCGGCCGTGCGTGCGCCGACGATCGCTGAAGCCACCGCCTGTTGTTCCAGCACCCAGCGGATCGCGAGCGCCGCCGGCAGACATCCCAGCTCGTTTGAAAGCCGCAGCAGCGTTTCCAGCGTCTCGTCGGCATTGGGCGC
>CAYFVF010000130.1:0-5391 GCA_964346335.1 uncultured Hyphomicrobiaceae bacterium | reverse complement strand
GTCTAAAACTTCCGCGTGTGGCCAGCCGGAACGGCGGAGATGATGACCAGCGCCTGAGCCTGCGGCAAGTCATCGGTTATGGTGAGGTCGATCCGGGCCTCGTAGCCGTCTGGGACGAGGCGGGCAAGCCGGCGCGCCGCACCGCCCGTCAACGCCATTGTGGGCCGCCCCGTCGGCTGGTTGACAACGCCCATGTCGCGCCAGAACACGCCGTCGCGGATGCCGGTGCCCAGCGCCTTGGCGCAGGCTTCCTTCGCGGCAAAGCGCTTGGCGTAAGATGCGGCGCGCAAACGCCGCTTGTCTGATTTCGCGCGCTCGACATCCGTGAAAATGCGGTTCAAGAAGCGATCGCCATAGCGATCCAGCGTCGCTTCGATGCGGCGGATGTCGATGATATCGTTGCCAAGGCCAAGGATCATGGGGTGCCGCTCAGGCGCTGATGTTGCCTTGCGCCGCGCCGCGGGCCTTGAGCATGAGCGCGCGCATGCGCCGGATCGCGGAATCGAGGCCGGAGAAGATGGCCTCGCCAATGAGGAAGTGCCCGATATTGAGTTCGGCAATTTGGGGAATCTCCGCGATCGGCGCGACCGTGTCGAAGCTCAGCCCGTGGCCGGCATGAACCTCCAGGCCGGCCGCGCCCGCCAGCCGCGCGCCTTCGCGCAGACGGGCCAGTTCGGCATCGCGCTCAGCCGTCGCACCCGCAATAGCCGCGTCGCAATACGCGCCGGTATGCAGCTCCACGACGGGCGCGCCAAGCGCCGAAGCGGCTTCGATCTGGCTGGCATCGGGGTCGATGAAGAGTGACACGCGGATGCCGGCCTCGCGCAGTGCGGTAATGATTGGCGCCAGCGCCGCGCGCTGCCCGGCCACCTCAAGTCCGCCCTCCGTGGTCAGCTCCGCGCGCTTTTCGGGCACGAGGCAGCACGCGTGCGGGCGGTGACGCAGCGCGATGTCACGCATCTCGTCGGTTGCCGCCATTTCGAGATTTAGGGGCAGTGCAATATCCGATTTCAGCCGGGCGATGTCGTCGTCGCAGATATGCCGGCGGTCTTCGCGCAGATGCGCGGTGATGCCGTCCGCGCCAGCGTCTGCTGCGAGCCGCGCTGCGCGCACGGGGTCCGGGTGTCGCCCGCCGCGCGCGTTGCGGATGGTGGCGACGTGGTCGATGTTGACCCCGAGGCGTAGCGTGGATGCAAAGTTCGTCATGGCACTATCGTCAAAATTACGGGCTTGCGCGCTTCAACCAGAAGTGAGCGCCAGCGGCGCGGCCGTGCCAGCGCCCGCGACCACGCCGAGGCGTTCCCGGCGGCGGCGTTGGCGCAGCTCGACGGCCTGCCTCACCATAATATAGGAAATGCCCGCGGCGAGCGCACCAATCGGCAGAGAACCAAGCGCCATCGGCTTGATGACCGGCCAGACGCCCTGAACCAGCAGCATGGCCGCTTCCATCGAGAAATCCATCAGTCGCTCGAACACCGCGCCGCCCCAGCCGGTAAAGCCTTCCGGCAGGCTGCCGCAGGAGCCCAGTACATTTCCGGTGAGCATGACGCATCCAACCTTGTAGGTCGAATACCAGATGACCGGAAAACTTATCGGGTTGGCGATGAAAGTTCCGAGACCGGCGGCGACGATGCTCCCCCCGAGCATCCAGGCGAGCAGCACGGCCGCGACGATTTGGAAGCCGTAAAGTGGCGTGAAGCCGATGAACACGCCCGCCGCGCAGCCCACCGCAATAACGTGAGGCGACCCAGACAGCCGCCACAGGCGATAGAAGACGTATCTGGCTGACCGCGCGAAACTCCGGCGTGGCCACAACGCAATGCGAAGAGATTCCAGAAGAGACGGCCGCTCACGGCGTCGGAAAAGCATCGTGCGTCAAACTCCACCAAGAGCAGTCGCGGAAGTCGGCATGGTTGTCAGTACCCTGCGCTACTTCGCGGATATGGGCAAGGCGCGTCTCAAAACAACTTTGGCCACGCTGACACGGCGGGGCACCCATCGCTTAACCTTTTTGGTTGTAACGTGCGCAGTTTGCCCGTGAAACAAGAATATCGGCCGTGAAATTATCGCGGGAACGGGCTGTGGCGCTCAGGCCGCACCTGCGTTCCGGCTTCCCGGCTTGATCGCAGGGATATCGCGCAAATGTGGCGGCAGGTCGTCTGGCGCATGGGTCGCCACGTCCAGTTGCAGCAGCGAGGTCAGCGGCACACCCAGTTCGGCGCGCCCGCCCGAGCGATCCACCAGGCAGCAGCCCGCGACAACCTCGCCGCCCGCTGCCTGGGCCGCAGCAATGCATTCGCGTGAGGACAGACCTGTCGTAATGACATCCTCGACCATCAGGCACCGCGCGCCCGCCGGGATGCGCAAGTCGCGGCGCAACGTGAAGTCACCGTCAACGCGCTCGAAGAACACCGCTGGAACGCCAAGCTGTCGTCCCATTTCGTAGCCAACGATCACGCCGCCCATTGCCGGCGAAACGACCATATCCACCGCGATGCCCTGCGCTCGGAGCGCGCGGGCAAGCGCCGCGCACAGCCGCTCGGCGCGCCACGGATACTGCAACACGAGCGCGCATTGTACGTAGGTATCGCTGTGCAAGCCCGAGGACAGGATGAAATGTCCGCTGCGCAGCGCGCCGGTGTCTTTCAATTCCGCAAGGATCTCGTCTCTGGTCATGTGCCCGTGCGCTTCACGCCGGGGCGCGTTCGGCGCTGCTCACCACCTTCAGCCCGCGCAGCCCGGAAAGGATGTCGTTCAAGTGCTTCAGGTCGTAGACCTCCAGCGTGATGAGCATGTCAGTGTAGTCCACCTGCCGGTAGCGCATCTCGATGCGGTCGATATTGCTGCCGGATTCGCCGATCAGCTGCGCGATCTGGGCGAGCGTGCCCGGCGCGTTGATAGCATTCGCGTTGATATCCACGGGGAAGCGCGCTGTCGAGCCTTCGTGGATGTCCCAGGTCACGTCGATCCAGCGGTCGAGCTGGTCGTCGTACTTGGTGAGTTCCGAAGAGTGTATCGGGTAAATCGTGATGGTGTTATCCGGTTCGAGGATGCCGACGATGCGATCGCCGGGCACAGCCCCGCCCGGCGCGAAGCGGATCGGTTCGCCCTCCAGCGCGCCGCGGATCGGCATGGCGTCGGCAAGGTCGCTGGGCGATGTGGTCTGCCCGCCGAGCAGGCGGAATTTCACGTGCCGGACCCAGCCGAGATTAAACCAGCCCTCGTCGTCGCGGCGAATGGCCTTGCGCTTCGGCGTCTCGGTCCATTCACGCCCCGGATGCGCGGCCTTGAGCACCTCCGCCGCGGTGAGCTCGCCGCGCCCGACCGCCGCCAATACATCCGCCGTCGATGTCTGCGCGAGGCGATGCAGGCAATTTTCCAGTATCGCTTCGTCGAACTCCAGCTCGATATTTTCAAAGGTGTTGCGCAGGATCTGGCGGCCCAGGTCGCAGTATTGCTTGCGCACGGCATCGCGCGTGGCGCGGCGGATCGCCGAGCGAGCCTTGCCGGTGACGGCGATGCGCTCCCACGCGGCGGGCGGGGTCTGCGCTTCGGAGGTGATAATCTCGACCTCGTCACCATTCTTGAGCTGCGTCACCAGAGGCATGTGCCGGCCATTGATTTTCGCGCCCACGCAGCGGTTGCCGATATCGGTGTGGACCGCATAGGCGAAGTCGATGGCGTTGGCGCCGCGCGGCAGGGCGATCAGCCGGCCCTTGGGCGTGAAGCAGTAGACCTGGTCCTGGAACAGCTCCAGCTTGGTGTGCTCCAGAAACTCTTCGGGGTTGTCGCCCTCCAGCAGATTGTCCACCAGCCGGCGCAGCCACTGATAAGGCGCGCTCTCCTCGCTCAAGGGGCGGCGCGCGTGGCCGTTGGGCTTGGCGTCCGTGTCCTTGTAGAGCGAGTGCGCGGCCACGCCATATTCCGCGACAAAGTGCATCCAGCGCGTGCGAATCTGCAGTTCAACGCGCTGGCGGCGCGGGCCGACGATCGTGGTGTGGATCGACTGGTAGTCGTTCTGCTTCGGCGTCGAGATATAGTCCTTGAAGCGTCCCGGCACGACGCGCCACTTGGTGTGGATACAGCCGAGGATGCGGTAACACGAGACGATGTCGTCGGTCAGAACGCGGAAGCCGTAAATGTCGGACAGCTGCTCCAGCGAAATCTGCTTGTTCTGCATCTTTCGCCAGATCGAATGGGGCTTTTTCTCGCGGCCATAGACTTCGGCCTTGATGCCCTCGGCGGTCAGGCGCTCTTCCAACTCGGCGCGGATGTCCTCGATCAGCCCCTCGTTGCGCTGGCGCAGCGTGTGCAGCCGCGAGACAACGGTGCTGTAGGCATCCGGGTTCAGCCATTGAAATGCGAGATCGGAAAGCTCGTCCTTGATCTCCTGGATGCCCATCCGCCCAGCCAGGGGCGCGTAGATCTCCATGGTCTCCGCGGCGATGGCCCGGCGCTTGTGGGGCTTCATGTGCTCCAGAGTGCGCATGTTGTGGAGCCGGTCCGCGAGCTTGACCAGAAGCACGCGAATGTCGCTGGAAATGGCGATCAGCAGTTTTCGGAAGTTCTCCGCCTGTTCGACGCGCTTGCTGGCGAGGTCGAGCTTGCGCAGCTTCGTCAGGCCGTCCACCAGATCGGCGATCTCCTTGCCGAACAGGTTTTCAATCTCGTCCTTGGTGGCCTGCGTGTCCTCGATGGTGTCGTGGAGCAGGGCGGCGGCGATCGTGGCGTCATCGAGCTTGAGGTCAGCGAGCACGGCGGCGACTTCCAGCGGGTGGGAAAAATAAGGATCGCCGGATGCGCGCCGCTGATGGCCGTGGGCTTTCATCGCATAGACATAGGCGCGGTTGAGCATTGTCTCGTCCGCGTTGGGGTCGTAGCGCATCACCCGCTCGACAAGCTCGTATTGCCGCATCTGATCAAGCCCTCAACTTCGCCGCACTGTCCACCGCGCCACACCCGCGCTGCGCCGACAAAAAAGCGCGCGCGATGAGCTCGCGCGCGCGCCTTGCGTTGGCTCGTCTGGCGCGACCGCGCCGTTAAGGAAACGTCCGGCCCTGCGCCTCAGCGAGAGCGTCCTCCCGGTGCGCCGCCGCCAATCGATCCGCCTTCCAGGCCGCGCAAAAGCTCCTCCTCCGACAGCGGGTCGATCGCCGTATCGTTCGCCATATCATCGCGCGTGAGCGTGGGCGCGGGCTCGTCCGTGCCGATCGGCGCGCCGGTATCGGCCTCCGGCTCGTCGACATCGACATACCGCTGCATGGAATGGATCAGGTCTTCTTCCACGTCGTTGGGCGACAGCGTCTGTTCGGCGATCTCGCGCAACGCCACCACCGGGTTCTTGTCGTTGTCCCGCTCGACCGTGATCGGCGCGCCCGCTGCGACCGCCCG
>CAYFVF010000129.1:0-5512 GCA_964346335.1 uncultured Hyphomicrobiaceae bacterium | reverse complement strand
AGCGCTGCAGGAACTGCCGGTAAATCGCCGTAAGACGGTGCAGGTCTTCGACGGCGACACGCTCATCGACAGCGTGGATCAGCGCGTTGACCAGCCCGAACTCCACGACCGGGCACAAATCCTTGATGAAGCGTGCGTCCGACGTCCCGCCGCCTGTGTTGTAAACCGGCGTGCGTCCGGTCACATCGCGAATAACGCCGGCAAGCATCTCGACCCAGGGCCCGGGCGCGGTCACGAAACTGTCGCCCGAAAGGTGAAATGTCACGTCATGCGCAAGGCCGGTGCCGGCGAGGGCCGCGTCGATTTCAGCATGTATCAGCGCCTTTAGGCTCTCGGGCGTATGCGCATCGTTGAAGCGTATATTGAACCTCATCGTTACCTGTGCAGGGATGACGTTGTCCGCCCGGTTGCCGGTTTCGATGCCGGTCACTTCCAGATTTGATGGCTCGAAATGCGCGGTGCCCTCATCGAGCCGCAGGCTTGTCAGCCGTGACAGCGCGGTTGCCAGCCCGCGCATCGGGTTGTTCGCCTGTGCCGGATACGCGACGTGGCCTTGCGTGCCGTTGATCTCGAGTCGCGCGCTCAGGCTGCCGCGCCGGCCGATCTTGACCGCCTGCCCCAGCGCTTCGGGGTTGGTCGGCTCGCCCAGAACGCAGTAGTCCGGGCGCTCGCCGGCTTGCGCCATCCAGTCCAGCACCTTGCGCGTGCCGTTGATCGCGGGGCCTTCCTCGTCGCTGGTGATGAGAAAGCTGATCGCCCCGGCCGGCCTAACCTGCGCGGCGACGTGATCAAGCGCCGCGGCCACCATGCACGCGACCGCGCCTTTCATGTCGACGGCGCCGCGGCCCCAAACCTCGCCGCCCTCAACGACGCCGGAAAACGGCGGATGCGTCCACAACTCGGCATCGCCCGGCGGCACCACGTCGACATGACCGGCAAAGCACAAATGCGGCTGCCCCGCCCCGATGCGCGCATATAAATTGTCGACCTCGGGCGTGTCCGGCGCGTTGAAACACATCCGATGGCATGCAAATCCCGCGCCCGCCAGCGCGTCGTGCACCAGATCGAGCGCCGCGCCAGCTTCGGGCGTGACGCTCGGGCAGCGGATCAACGACGAGGTCAGCGCAACCGGGTCAGCAGCATGGGACATTTGGACCTTCCTCTTACCCGCTGAGCTGCTCTAAGTCTGCCCGCGCGCCGGTGTCAATGCGGCTATGCGCAGGTTGGCGGCTATGCGCAGCTTGTTAGACCTTGGTGCGGAACCCAGCTAATATGTGACGAGGATCGGGATACCGCATGCGAGTGGCTCTTTTTAGACTTGTTCTAAATCTAAGTTTGCGCTAGGAACGTAGGATAGAACAATCGTGGACGTAAATTACAACACTCACGATGACAGGCCGAAAGTGGTCATGCTCCGGCCGGATGAAACGGACACGCCCGTCCTCAATCCGTGTGATGAGTGTCCCACTTTCGATCTTGTGCAGAAGCTCAGAGCGCTGTTGCAGGAGAGCCTGCTTCGGCCGACACAGGATTTGCACCATGCCTGCGTCGTGATTGCCGCGGACCCGCAAACCTCGATCGAGCGGATCGCGGCGGCGTTTTTTCACGGCCTCGATATCTACGCCAGGCGACGCATGGTGTTCTTCAACACCCGCGCAAGCGGCGTGAGCGGGGGCGAGAGGTGGATGGCGCGCTTGCTTCAGGTGCTTTCGCAGGGCGACGATGCCAGCGCACGCTACCTGATCGAGTCGACCATCGAGCCAAGCGGCCGGAGGTTGATGCTGTTTCTCGCCCGCGAGCTTGCCGCGCAACTGCTGACGCCGGAGGAACAAGCTCCGGAGCATTGTCTGGAATTGAACTCTAAGGAGAATGGAACATGAAACAGACGTCCGTTGAGATCGCTCCTGACGCCAAGCAGGACATCATCGAGGGGCTGACGCAGTCTCTCGCGGAAACCGCGGTTCTGACCATGAAGGCGCAGAACTACCACTGGAACGTGACCGGCATGGCGTTCGGCGCCCTGCACGATCTGTTCCAGGAGATCTACGAGGATCATTTCGAGGGGCAGGATGATCTCGCCGAGCGCATCAAGGCCCTGGACGGCCATGCGGAAGGCCGACACTCGGAATACCTCAAGCGCAGCGCCGTGAGCGAGTGCGACGGCCACAAGTCCGACAAGGAGATGGTCGCGGCGCTGAAGTCGGACCAGGAAACCGTGTCGGCGACGCTGCGGGCGCTGGCCGAACGCGCCGAGAAGCAGGGCGACATCGTGACGAACGATCTCGCCATCGAGCGCGCTAGCAAGCACGACAAGTTTGCATGGATGCTTGGCGCGTATCTGCGCGACTAAGCTTCGGCGCACTGCTGAAACGACAATGGCCGGCATAATGCCGGCCATTTTTCTTGCGTAACCGTTGAAGCCGTTTAACGCTTCGAGAACTGGAAGCTCTTGCGCGCTTTCGCCCGGCCGTATTTCTTGCGCTCAACCTGGCGATCGTCGCGGGTAAGAAACCCATTTGTCTTCAGCACGGACCGGAGCTCCGGCTCATAGCGCGTTAGCGCCAGCGAGATGCCATGGCGCACGGCGCCTGCCTGGCCGGAAAGACCTCCGCCCTTCACAGTGCAGATGATGTCGAACTGGCTATCGCGTTCAGTCAACGCCAAGGGCTGCTTGACGATCATCTGGAGCACTGGGCGCGCAAAATACTCAGAGAATCCTTTCTTGTTGACGAAGATTTGCCCCTTGCCAGGCTTCACCCAGACACGCGCGACCGCGTTTTTCCGCCGGCCGGTCCCATACGCGCGGCCGTGCGCGTCAAGCTTTTGCTCATACACCGGCGCCTCGTTCAGGCCCTCGCCCGGCGTGTCGGCAGCGCCGCCCAATTCTTCCAGCGACTTGATTTCCTGCTCGGCCATGGTCTCTAGTATCTCTTGATGTTCTTCGGGTTGAGCGCGCCGACATCCACCGGTTCGGGCTGCTGCGCCTCGTGCGGATGCTCCGGCCCGGCGTACACGCGCAGGTTCTTCATCTGCTGACGGCCAAGCGGCCCGCGCGGAATCATCCGCTCGACGGCCTTTTCCACCACGCGCTCTGGAAACCGCCCATCAAGGATCTGTTGCGCCTTGCGCTCCTTGATGCCGCCGGGATAGCCGGTGTGCCAGTAATAGGTCTTGTCGTTGCGCTTGCGCCCAGTGAATACGACCTTGTCCGCGTTGATGACAATGACGTTGTCGCCATCGTCCATGTGCGGCGTAAAGCCGGGTTTGTGCTTGCCTCGTAAACGGGTGGCGATGAACGCGGCGAGACGCCCGACCACAAGGCCGTCAGCGTCGATCAGCACCCATTTCTTCTCAATATCCGAGGGCTTGGCCGAGAAGGTCTTCATGGCTCTCGCCTGTGCTCCAATTATCCGGAATTTCGCGCAACTCCGCGCGGTGTTGTCGTGGCAACGGGCGATAGCTCATACATCGCCGCCGGTCAAGAAAAATACGCCTGGGAGCACAAAATAGCATTCCAAACAACGCTCTAATACGGTGGTATCTCATTACCTCCTATGCTCGGGCGGCAAGGCGTAGGTGCTGACCGCATGCGCCACGCTTTCCGCCGCCTCTGGCGCGCGAAGATGGATCTCGCCCACAGCCAGGCTCTTGCCCAGCTTCAAAAGGCGCGCCTCGCCGATGAGATCACCGGGCGGGGGGCGGCGCAGGAAGTTGATGTTGAGATTGGTTGTCACCGCCAGCGCCACCGGCCCGATGCTCGCCAGCACGGCGACATACATGGCCACGTCGGCCAGCGTGAACATCGCCGGGCCGGAGATGGTGCCGCCCGGTCGCAAGCTGCCGGGGTCGTAGCCAAGCCTTAATCGCGCGAAACCCTGCCCGACCTGCTCGACCCTGAGCGTTGGCGTGATCCGTCGCAGCTCGGCGAACTCGCGATCGAGAAACGCATCGACCTGCGCCAGCGACATGACCCCGTCCTGGCTTTCCTGCGTCAAAGACCCAGCCCTCCACACGCGCGTGCATCGCAGCATAAAATCGTTTACTGTCTCCCATATATCTGAAAACCCAACCAAGTTGAACGCCATGACCACCATCACCCCAGACGCCCCGGCCGAGGCCGCCCAGGAGCAACCGCCCGTCCTCGTGGAGCAGCGCGGCGGGATCGTACTGCTCACCTTGAACCGGCCCAAGGCGCGCAATGCACTGTCTATGGACTTGTTGAATTCGCTCAGCGAGCACCTGAGCGAAATCGCGCGCAATCGCGAGGCGCAGGTGGTCGTCCTCGATCATGCGCCGCCGGTGTTTTCAGCGGGGCACGACCTGAAAGAGCTGACCGCGCACCGCAGTGACGCCGATGGCGGCCACGCGTTCTACGAGCTGACCATGCGCAAATGCGCCGAGGTCATGCAACAGATCGTGCGCCTGCCTCAGCCAGTGATCGCGGCCGTGAGCGGAACCGCAACGGCGGCCGGGTGTCAGCTTGTGGCGTCGTGCGACCTCGCCGTGGCGGCGGAAGAGGCGAAGTTCGCGACGCCGGGCGTGAATATCGGGCTGTTCTGCTCCTCGCCGATGGTGGCGCTGTCGCGCAACGTGGCGCGCAAGCACGCGATGGAGATGCTGCTGACCGGCGACATGATCACGGCGCATGAAGCGGCGGCTTATGGACTGATCAACCGGGTCGTGGAAGCCGGCGGCGTGCAGGCGGCCGCGATCGATATGGCGGAGAAGATCGCGACGAAGTCTCCCGCGATCGTCGCCATTGGAAAGGAAGCGTTCTACCACCAGGCCGAGATGCCGCTTTCCGAGGCTTACGATTACGCCGCCGGGGTCATGGTCGCCAACATGATGGAGCCGGACGCGGAAGAAGGCATCGGCGCGTTTCTTCAAAAGCGTGCCCCGGACTGGAAGGGCCGTTGAGCCTATGGCCGAAAGGGTTGAGAGCGACGCCGGCTTGCGGGACATCCTCACGAATTGCCGTCGCTTCGCCGTGATCATCGCGAGCGCGAACCCGGCACGGCCAAGCTACCAGATCATGCAATACTTGCTGGATCACGGCTATGAGGTGTTTCCCGTTAACCCGGGGCGGCCGGGCCGAGAGATGCTCGGCCGGCCCGTGGTCGCGCGGTTGACCGATTTACCCGCGCCGGTCGATGTCGTGGACGTGTTCCGTCACCCGGACGCTGTCGTGCCCATCGCCCGCGATGCGATCGCGATCGGGGCGAAAGTCCTCTGGATGCAGATCGGTACCGTAAACGACGAGGCCGCGCGGATCGCTAGCGCGGCGGGGCTCAGGGTGGTCGCGGACCGCTGCCCGACGATCGAGCACGCGCGGCTGTTCGCAGGCACTGCGAGCTCGGTGTGAGCGCGGCGCGACCCGCCGAAGCGACCACGGCGATCGCCGGGATCCGGCATGGGTGCGGGATCAGGCCGTGAACGCCTGAATGCCGGTCTGCGCGCGCCCGAGGATGAGCGCGTGAATATCATGCGTGCCCTCGTAGGTGTTGACCGTCTC
>CAYFVF010000128.1:0-5521 GCA_964346335.1 uncultured Hyphomicrobiaceae bacterium | reverse complement strand
GCGAACCATTTTTGCATCTGCCCGCGATACTTGCCGCCCAGCGCCACGCCGAGCGCCTCGGCGGGCAGGTCATAGCTGTACCAATCGCGGCTTTCGGCCAGGCATTCGACATTGTCTGAGCCGATTTCTTCGAGAAGTTCACGATGAGCCGCGTCGCGCGGGTCCTCGCCGGGGTCGATACCGCCCTGCGGGCACTGCCACGGCGTTCCCAGCCGCCCGCCGTCCCATTTCGGCACACGCCGCCCTAGCCAGACAAGGCCCTGGGCGTTGAACAACATCACGGCTACGCACATGCGATAGGGCATCGCTGCGTGGGTGGGCATGAAACTATCCGCCTGTGGACTGTGAAACGCGTGCCGGAGGCGGCGGCGTCGTGAGTTCGGTAATCGGCACGAGCGCCAGCCCCTTGTCATTCAGCGATCCCAGCCACTCGCGCAGCGCATCGAGCGTGGCGGCATGGGCGTGGCCGATCGCGATGGCCGAGCCGTTTGCCTTCGCCTTCGCTTCGAGGTCTTCCAACTTGGCGGTAATGGCCTGAGGCTCGCGTTTTTCGTCGATCACGACATCGGCGACGGAGTAGGCGAGGGATACCTGGCGCGCGAGCTGACGCGTGGTCGCGTTCGCGGCTTTCTGGTCATCCACGTAGATCAACCCCCTCGCTTTTAACTCCATCAACATGGGAGCGAACGCGCCCGGTGCGCTTGCAAACTTGTCGCCGAGGTAATTGGTGACGCCGGTTACGCCGTCAAACCGGTCGAGCAGCCAGTCGAGACGCTCCAGGTTCTCGTCAATGGACAGCGATGTCAGCAACGTGTGGGGGCCGGGGTTGTTTTCGGGGTAGCCTTCCGGTTCGAGAGGGATCTGGAGCAACACGTCGTGCCGCCGATCGCGGGCCTGCTGCGTGCCTGCCTTCAAATCCTCGCCGTAGGGAACAAACCCCATCGCGACCTGCCGCGGCATCTCCCGGACCGCCCGCGCCGTGAGTTCGTCCGTGACGCCCAGTCCGCGAAGAACGATCGCGATCTTGCCTTGTACCTCGAAACGGCCGCGCTGGCGTGGCAGGGCAGGCGCTCGCGCGGCGGAGAGGCGTTGGGCGGGCGCGGTGGCATCGTCGGCACTCTCCGGGCCGTCATCCGGTGTTGCCGCGTTTGGCGCAGTGCCGGACTGCGAAGGAGTGGTGGCCAAGTTCTCGCTCACCTGCGGATCGAGCGCAGCGATCGTCGTGCCGGTCGTTACCGGGGCGTCGCTGTTCGTATCGTTGCCGCCCGCCGTGGCGGCGGTGTCGCTGGTCTCGCCGTCGCGCTGCGTGGCAGAAGCGGTCGCGCTGGCCTGCGGCGCGTCATTGCTGGGCAAGTCGGCGGCCTCGGCCTGATCGGCGGATGCTTGTTGCGCCGCATTGCCGTTATCGTCCGAATCAAGCTCGGCAGCCAGCATCTCTGTAATCGACACCGTGCCCGACGGCGAACCGCCGCCAGATTGGGCGCGCGACGGCGTGTTGCCGCCCGGCTGGGCCATCCCGAAGCCGCCGGTCGAGCCTATGCCTGCCGATTGTCCGCCGGTTGTAGACGGACCGTCGAACGTCACCGATGCGCCGGGCACCGAAGCCGTGCTGCGCTCCGCGGCCTGCTGTTGTGCCTGTGGATCGGGTGTTTCGTCGCGGGCAGAGCTCTGCGTCTCGTCAGCTTCAGGCCGGGATGGCTGCGCAGCGCTCTCCCGCTCACCGGCTTCGCGCAGCCGCGCGGCAATCACGTCATCGAGGGATTGGGAGTTGGCGTTGTCGCCACTGGGCGCGGTCTCGGCTTGCGCCTGCTCAAGACTGCTATCTGTCTTGGTCGCGGACGCCGAGCGCGTTGAGTTAATGGAGCCGGTTTCGATGACCAGCCTGAGCGAATCGGAAGGCCGGTCGGGCGCGGGCGAAAGCGCGAGAAAGCCTACTCCCGAAGCGGTCGCCACAACGACCGCGAGTGCCGTGAAAAGCAGAGCCCTCATATTGCCCCCTGTTCGTATCGCATCAGGCCATCAAAGCCGCCAGCTTCGCCCGGCCGGTAATCCCGGATGGCCGACGCGCCGGCGTTTCTCGTTCGCATCAACGCCGCGCCTGAAGATCACGCTGTGCGGCGTCAACACATCATTTATGCAATACGAGCCAAGTCTGGGCGATAACAAGGCATGCCGGCCACAAATCTGTGGACCGACATGCATCTGACCGTCTAATTCGCCGTTTCAACCTGTGGCGCGGCCGTGTTTTGCGCCTTCTCCTGCGTGGCTTCGACTTCTGGCGCATTGCCACGCAGCAGGTCTATGGCGAACTTGAGCTGGGTGTCCTTCGCTTTGTCCTTGGGAACATAGGCGACGCTGCCAGAGTTCTCCTCGCCATCCTCGGCCCCGAGATGTCCGCGCAGGCTCGATTCGCCTCGCGGCTTCGTGAGGCGCTGCTGCATCTCCTCGGGCAGTTCCTGCTGCACCGTATAATCCGGCGAGATGCCCTTGGCCTGGATCGAGCGGCCCGACGGCGTGTAGTAACGCGCTGTCGTCAGGCGGATAGCACCGTTGGTGCCCAGCGGAATGATGGTCTGAACCGACCCCTTGCCGAACGAGCGCGATCCGACAACCTCGGCGCGTTCGTGGTCCTGAAGCGCGCCGGCCACGATTTCCGAGGCTGATGCGGAGCCGCCATTGATCAGCACGACGATCTTCTTGCCGGCGGTCAGGTCGCCGGGTTTGGCCGCGGAGCGCTGGGATTCGCTGCTCTTGCGCCCGCGGGTGAGCACGATCGCGCCCTGGCCCAGGAAGGCATCGGAGACCGAAATCGCCTGATCCAGCAGGCCGCCCGGATTGTTGCGCAGATCGAGGATATAGCCGGTCAGCTCCTCGTCGCTCAACTCCTTCTTGATGCTGGAGATCGCGTTGCCCAGCTCTTCGTAAGTCTGCTCATTGAAGGTCTTCACCCGCAGGTAGCCAATATCGCCCTGTTCGACCTCGTAGCTCACCGGCGTAATGCGAATGATGTCGCGTGTGATCCGCACATCGAACGGCTCTTCCATGCCCTCGCGCACAACCGTCACGATGATGTCGCTATCGACCGGGCCGCGCATCTTTTCGACCGCGTCGCCCAAGGTGAGGCCGCGAATCGACTCGCCGTCAAGGTGCGTGATGAAGTCGCCTGCCAGCAAACCCGCCTCCTCGGCAGGCGTATTATCGATGGGCGACACGACCTTTACGACGCCCTGTTCCATCGTCACCTCGATGCCGAGACCGCCGAACTCGCCGCGGGTCTGCACCTGCATTTCGCGGAAACTTTTGGGGCTGAGATAAGCCGAGTGCGGGTCGAGCCCCGAAAGCATCCCGTTGATGGCTTCCTCGATGAGCTCGGAATCGTCGGGTTCCTCGACATAATCGGCCCGCACGCGCTCCAGAACTTCGCCGAACAGGTCGAGCTGGCGATAGATTTCGGAATTCGCGGCAACAGCCGAGTGGGTCCGCGACAGGTTAAGGACCGTGTTGCCAGCGACAATGCCGGCGACCACGAGGAAAACCCACACGACGATTTGGGACTTGCGCATAGTCGTCAACCTTTTGTTAGGTCAGAAGCCCACCAAGGGTTCGGGTTGATGGGCTTTTCATTTTTCCGGAATTCGACGTAAAGCGACGGGCGCGCCGGATTTTCTGTGCGGCTTTCAGATGCGCTAGCTTCGCTCATAGATGCCACAGGTTCTCCGGAAAGGACGAACTGACCTCTGGTGGCATAAATCTCATCCATGCCTGCTAGTAGAATATGATAGCCGCCACCAGCATTAAGGATCAAGAGTTGTCCATATGAGCGAAACTCGCCCGCAAAGCTTACCCAGCTGTCGGCGGGCGCAACGATCTGGGCCTCCGGCCGGGTTTCAATGGAGATACCCTTGGAATCAATGCCCAGATTATCGGTTTCGCCATATTCACGAACGATTGATCCCGAAGCCGGCATCATTAACAGGCCCTTGGCCTGAGCAAAGGGAACGGCGGGCTTCATGCGGCCGGGTTGAACGAACGCCGCTTGGCGCGCGCGCGGCTTCAATTCGACGATTTCGCCGGAACGCAACTCCTCCTCGTAAGCGCCCAGCCCGGTCTGTGCCGCGACCTCGCTGTCCAGCGTCTCAAGCAACTCCGACAGGTCGGATATGGCCGCAGCGTGACGTTCCGCCGCACGGTCCAGCGCACCGAGGCGGGAGCGTTCGCGCTTCAGCCGCTCCTGCTTTTGCGCGATCAGGTCGCGGGTGCGTGTGCGCAAGGCGTCCAGTTCGCGCTTTTCCTGGGCAAGCTGTTCGGCGCGGCGCTTTTTCTCCGCGAGCACGCGCGACAGTTCGGATAGCCGGCCGGCCAGCGTATCGGCGCGCGCCTTGAGCGCGGGAAAGAAGCTGTTAAGCACCATGCCGCTGCGGACCATGCGCAAGGCGTCGTCGCGCTGCGTTATCATTACCGGCGGCGGTTCGCGGCCCATGCGCTGCATCACCGCCAGCAGGTCGCCGATCTCACGGTGTTGTTCACGCAGGCGCTCGCGCAGGCTTCCTTCCTGCGCGCGCAGCTTGTCGAGTTCCTGCTCCAGCGCGGTCAGCCGGGTTTCGCTATCGGCGGATTTGCGTGCAACGTCCAACAGGCGTTCATTGAGTTCCGCACGTTCCGTCCTAATGGAGCTTACGCCTTGCTCGGCCTCGATGCGCTCGTCCTTGATGCGCTCAAGCTGGCGCTCATGCTGCTGGTATAGGCTGCGCGCCTCATCGGACGAGAGAGCTTGCTTGTCCTCATCACTCAGGCCAAGCGTCGGGCGGTCCGGTTTCGCCGCGGGCAGCGGCACAGTATCCGGCCCGGTTTCCTGCGCGCCGGCGAGCACGGCACCCAGGACCAGCCCTCCGGCAACCGTCGCAGCGAAGGCCCGCAGATATCGCCTCATTGCGACGCCAGTTCGCGCTTGTTGCTCGTATCGATCTGGTAGCGCTGCATCAGACCGAGCTGGAAGATACTGAAGATGAGCGTCAGGGGCATGATGCCGAACACCTTGAAGGCGACCCAGAAGTCGGTCGAAAACATCCGCCAGACGATCTCGTTCAACACGGCGAGGAGCAGGAAAAACAGCGCCCATCGCAGCGTCAGCTTGCGCCAGCCCTCATCCTGAAGCTGAAACACGTCCGAAAACAGGTATTTCAGCAGCGAATGCCCATAGGCCAGCCCGCCCAGCAGGATCGACGCGAACAGCACGTTCGTGATCGTCGGCTTGAGCTTAATAAACAACTCATCATGGAGATAAAGTGTCAGCCCGCCCATCAGGAAGACGAAAACCCCGGTGACCAGCGGCATGGCGGGAACCCGCTTGAAGATAAGGCGGCTCGCCAGTAGCGATATCGCCGTGGCGACCATGAAGGCGGCGGTCGCCGTGAAGATGTCATATTGCGAGTTGCCGACAAAGAACACGACGAGCGGCCCGATTTCGACGAGCAGTTTCAGGCCCTGCTTCGCTGGGGAGATGCTTTCTGCGGCGCTGGGC
>CAYFVF010000127.1:0-5534 GCA_964346335.1 uncultured Hyphomicrobiaceae bacterium | reverse complement strand
CGAGAGCCAGCCCGCGCCGCGCCAGTTCCGGGCCGGACGTGAAGCAATGCAGCACAGCGGTGAACGCGCCCTTGCCCATCTCGTCTTCGAGGATGGCCGCGGTATCTTTTTCGGCCTCGCGCGAATGAATCACCAGGGGCAGGCCGGTTTGCCGCGCGACTTCAATATGGCGACGGAAACCCGCTTTCTGGTCCTCCACGGCGCTGAAGTCATAGTGATAATCGAGGCCGGCCTCACCGATTGCCACGACCTTGGCGCGTGCGGCGGCTGAGAGAATGTCCTCCAGCGGCACATCCTTTTCTTCGGTCGCGTAATGCGGGTGCGTCCCGGCGGAGCAGTACACGTCTGGATAGGTCTGCGTGAGCGCATGAATGTCCTCGAAGCGTCGCAACCGCGTGCAGATCGTGATCATCGGGCTGACGCCCTGCTCGCGCGCGCGCTCGATCACTGCGCTGCGTTCCGGCGCGAAGTCGGGGAAGTCGAGATGGCAATGGCTGTCGATAAGCATTAGCTCGCGGCCTGGCTTTCGTCCTGATCAATGAAACGCGGAAAGACGGGCTCCGGTTTTGGCAAATCCGTGCCAGCAACCAAACGCCCCGCTTCGCCAAGCGCGGCAAAGTCGCGCGCCTGCGCTGGGACGGCAAGTTGATCGAGCAATCGCGCGGCCGCGTCAGGGGTTAGTGCCTGCGCGAGTATGGCGACCTGACGAACCGTCTCAGCCGTGACGTAAAGGACCGTGCCCATGCGCGCCGGATCGGTCTTTTTCAGCGCCCACGGCTCCTGTGCGGCGAAGTATCGGTTTGCTTCGGCGACAACTGTCCATATCGCTTCCGCAGCCTTGTGAATCGCTTGGGTTTCCAGCGCGTCGCGGACCTTGGCGAGCGTGCCGTCGGCGAGATCGAGGAGTGTGCGATCCTCGCCTGTCAACTCGCCGGGCTCAGGCAAAGACCCGCCGCAGTTCTTGGCGATCATGCTCAGCGAACGTTGCGCCAAGTTGCCCAGATCATTCGCCAGATCGGCGTTGATGCGCGCGACGATCGCTTCGTGGCTGTAGCTTCCGTCCTGGCCGAACGGCACCTCGCGCAGGAGGAAATAACGCAGTTGATCGACACCGTACACCGAGACCAGCGCGAACGGATCGACGACGTTGCCAACAGACTTCGACATCTTCTCGCCGCGGTTGAACAGGAAGCCGTGGGCGAAAACGCGCTTCGGCAGCGGCAGGCCCGCCGACATCAGGAATGCCGGCCAGTAAACCGCGTGGAAACGCAGTATATCCTTGCCAATCACGTGAAGATCAGCCGGCCAGTAGCGGTTGTAGCTCTCGGCTTCAGTGTCCGGATAGCCCACCCCGGTGATGTAATTCGTGAGCGCGTCGACCCAGACATAGACCACGTGGCCTTGCGCATCCGGAACCGGCACGCCCCAGTCCAGCGTCGTGCGCGACACGGAAAGGTCTTGCAGCCCGCCCTCGACGAAGCTCACCACTTCGTTACGACGCTCTCGCGGCAGGATGAACTCCGCCTCCTGCGCATAAAGCTTGAGCAGTTCGGGGCCGTATTTCGAGAGGCGAAAGAAATAGGTCTCTTCCTCGGTCCACTCCACCGGTGTGCCGGTCGGGCCGCGCCGCACCCCGTCTTCGCCGAGTTCGGTCTCGCCTTCGGCATAAAACGCCTCATCGCGCACGGAGTACCAGCCAGCATAGGTGTCGAGATAAATATCCCCCGCCGCTTCCATCTTCTTCCAGATGTCGCTGACGGCCTCATAATGGCGCGGCTCGGTGGTGCGGATGAAATCGTCATTCGACACGTTCAGCGCCCGGCACATCTCCTTGAACTGCGGCGTGTTGCGGTCCCCGAGCTCGCGCGGGCTCAGTCCCTCCTTTTGCGCGGTCTGCTTCATCTTCAACCCGTGCTCGTCCACGCCGGTGAGGAAGAACACATCGTAGCCATCAAGTCGGCGGAACCGCGCCAGCGCGTCGGTGGCGATCGCCTCATATGCGTGGCCGATATGCGGCGCGCCGTTGGGATAGGAAATTGCGGTGGTGATGTAATAAGCGGGCTTATCCGTCATCGAAAATCTTCAAGCCTTGGTTGTCGTGCGCGCGGCGGACGGGGCCGGCCCGTTGGCGCGGTCAGGACCGCCGGGTGTGCCGCGCGCACCGTGCAGCGTCACCGATCTCGGAGAACAAGCGCATCAGCACAGCCGCCTTGTCGAGATTCAAGCTCTCCGCTTCCGCGCGCATGGTCTGTTCTGTGTCCCATACCTCCATCCATCGCGCAAGGTTGTGGACGTTGAACACGCCCTCGCCCGATCCTGACTTCGCGCCCTCGCGAATCGCCCCGGCCAGTGCGTCCTCCACGAGATCGAAGACGAGATCATAATCCACGCCCGACTTGGCGTCGCTGGCCATGTCGATCAAGCGAAAGACGTCGCCATCATCCACGCGTGGCAGGGCGGCGAACATCCGGCGCACCAGCGCAAACGCGTCCGTGCCGCCATCGGCCAACAGCTCCAGCGCCCGCCGTGGCCGGCCCCGCGCCGCAGCGAGGATCGGCTCCAGTGCGTCGTTCTCCGGCGGGTCGACCTGCGCCGCTTTGCAGGCCGCGTAAACGGCATGGCGCGTGTTGTCATCGCTGAGCGGGCGCAACCGCAGGCGCTCGCAGCGCGACGCGATGGTGGGCAACAGCCGTCCCGCGCTTGATGCGATCAAGAAGAACAGCGTGCGCGGCGGCGGCTCCTCCAGCGACTTGAGCAGCGCATTGGCCGAGTTCGCGTTCAGGTCATCTGCGCTGTCGACCAGCACGACCCGCCAACCCGCTCCCGCCGTGGTGCCGAGAAACTGCTTCAAGCGGCGCACATCGTCCACCGCGATGCGGGTGCGCAGCTTCTTGGTCTGGGGATTGACTTGCCGGCGCAGCACCAGCAGCCGTGGATGCGCCTGCGCCGCAATCAGCCGGCGGGTCTGCGTGGTGTCGCCGTCCTCCAGCGACAGCACCTCGGCCGCGAAATCATAAGCAAGCGTCGCCTTGCCGATCCCCGGCGGACCACCCACGATCCAGCCATGCGCGATGCGCCCGGCGTTAAGCCGCTCGCTCAGCCGCGTGCGCGCCGTCTCGTGGCCGATAACACCTTCGGTCTCGCGCGGGTGGGGCCAAGCCCCGAGCCGGTCCGCCTCTGGTTGAGGCGCCGGCGGGCTGGGCGGTGCGGCTTGTCTTGCGGCGGCTTTGGCCATGGCTTACGGGTTCAGGCGGTCTTCAACGGTTTTCCAGATCGCGGCTTCGACCTTGTCCGGGGTGGCGGTTGCATCGACGATCGCGCAGCGCCACGGCTCGCAGCGCGCGATGTTCAAAAACTCCGAGCGCAGGTTCTGATGAAACGCCAGCGGCATCTTTTCATAGCGGTCCGTGCTGCCTTCAAGCCGCTCCAGCGCCTGGTCCGCCGGCAGGTCAAGGATCAGCGTCAGGTCCGGGCGCGTCGGCCAGACGATGGTGCGCTCCAGCCCCTCCAGCACGGACAGCGGTACGTCGCCGCCGGCCCCCTGGTAGGCGCGGGTAGAATCCGAAAACCGGTCGCATACCACCCATTTGCCAGCCTTCAGCGCGGGGCGGATGGTGATTTCCAAGTGCGAGTGGCGCGCGGCATAGAACAAGGCCGCCTCGGCCAGCCCGCCGAAGCGCTCGATCTTGCCGGACAGCAACAACTCGCGGATTTGTTCGGCGCGCGGCGACCCGCCCGGCTCGCGCGTCAGCACGACCTGACGCCCGCGTGCGCCGAGCCGATCGCGCAAGCGTTTGGCCTGGGTCGATTTTCCGGCCCCTTCGCCGCCTTCCAGTGTGACGAATTTACCCGGCGTCGGCGCATTCGTTTCCCGCGCGGGCGATGTTCCTGCGCGCGCCGTCTCGCTCATAGCATCCAGCCAAACGCCAACAGGAGCAGCGTGTCGAAGCCGCGCGCGATGACCCCACCTTTTTCGACGGGTTCTGCCGCGTAAAGCGGTGCGCTGTTGCTGATGCCTTCATCAGTTGTCACGCGAATTTCCGCCACGCGCTGGCCTGGCGCGATGGGCGGCTGCAACGGCCCGACATAGGCGATCTCGGCGGAGATCCGCTCGCGATTGGTCGAGCGCGGCAAGAGTATGCGCACATCGCCCTTGCCCGCCAACTCGACGAATCGGCTCGATCCGCCCCAAACACGCGCCGTGCCAACGATCTCCCCGGCGTCGAACAGGACGAACTCCTTGAAGCTCTTGAGCCCCCAATTCAGCAGACGGACCGCTTCGTTCCTCCTTGCGCTGCGCGTCTCCAGCCCGTTGACCACCGCGATCATTCGCCGGCCGCTGTCCTCAGCAGAAGCGACGACCCCATAACCCGACTCGTTGGTGTAGCCGGTTTTCAGCCCGTCAGATTTGCCCGTGCGCACAAGCCGGTTGCGATTGTAGAAATTGTGACGCCGGTACTTGAACTCGGGCTCCGCGAAGTACCCATAATATTGCGGGTATTCCCGAATGATGTAGCGCGACAGCACAGCCAGATCCCGCGCGCTCATGTAGTGGTTCGGGTCCGGCAATCCCGTCGAGTTGGCGAAATTCGAGTTCTGCAGCCCGAGGTCTTCGGCATACTCGTTCATCAATCGCGCGAAGCCTTCTTCCGATCCGGCCAGACCCTCGGCCAGTACGATACTGGCATCATTGCCGGACTGGACCGCAACGCCGCGAATGAGCTGCTCGACCGTGACGGACGAGTTGATCGGCGCGAACATGGCCGAGGTGCCCGAGGGTGCGCCGCCCGTGCGCCAGGCATTCTCGCTGACGACGAACTCGTCATCGAGACTCAGGCGCCCCTCGTCCAGCGCCTTGAACACGACCGCCATGGTCATGATCTTGCTCATGCTGGCGGGCGGCATTGCCTCATCACCGCGTTTGTTATAGAGCACGGCCCCGGTGTCATAATCCATCAAGAAGGCATAAGGCGCATCACTCTGAAAAGCCGCCTTGGCGTCGCGCATAGGGGTGCCCGCGACCATCCCCAAAACGAAAACGACACCCGCCAAAACCGCGATACCGAATTTGCCCACGTCTATCGCCCCCGCGAAAATCACTCATTGCCCCGCCGCTTTGTGTCGGAAGCGGCACCGGCCATGACTTAACACCGATCGAGGGCGCAAGATCAACCATCGGCGGGCGGTTTCGCACGATCTGAACCGGCAAGCGCGGGGTCGGCGGCCCCGAGACGTGTCGGCCGGCCCTTGAACCACGGCTGGGACGCGAGGAAGGCATGCTCGAAACTGTCATCGCCATCAAGCGGCGCGGGCCGGAGGTAGCTCACGCGCACCGGCCCGGTGCCTCTCCCGCGGATACCGAGCAGCGTGGCCGCGCGTTTCGACAGGTCGATAATGCGGTTGCGCGCGAACGGGCCTCGATCGTTCACCCTCAGCACGAGCGTGCGGCCATTGCCCAGATGCGTGACCTTCACGTAGCTGGGCAGCGGCAGCGTCGGATGCGCGGCCGTCAGCGCATCCATGTCATAGACTTC
>CAYFVF010000126.1:0-5536 GCA_964346335.1 uncultured Hyphomicrobiaceae bacterium | reverse complement strand
AAATCGGCGCCGGCGATTGTCCCCGCGCCGAGCCGTGCCGCCGCCACGATGCCGGGCGTTGCCGCAAGCTTTAAGTAGGTGCTGATCTGTGCGCGCGATCGAACATAGCCGCTGAAATTCTGCAGATCGGCTACAGGTTCCGCGAACACGACCTTGCGCCAGCCTTCAGTGGGATCAAGCGTGCTGTCCCGCGTGTCGTGGATCAGCTCCGCTGGCAGGCTCAGCTGTAAAAACTCATGCCTACCAAAGGCATCCTTGGTCTGGAGCCAACTCGCCTGCAAGGCCGCATCACCTGTCAGTTCGGGGGAAAAGCGATGAATGACCGCTGCCGAGGTCTGCGCTTCATCGCTTTCATAACTGTCGACCACCTCGTGCTTGGCGGACAGCGATGCCTGGTAATCGGTGTAGGCGCTATACAAGCTCGGCCAGCCAAGACTGGCCTTGGCCTCATATTCGAGATCATTTACATCGCCGCCGCCGAGATTGGAGAGCGTTCCTTCGAGCCGCAGCGACTCGCCGTTGCCGAACAGATTGCGGTCGCCCCAATAGGCGCTCAGTTCGGCCCCGTCGACGGAAGAGACGGTCGCATTTGCGCCAAAGTAATTGCGCTTGCGCTCGGTGACGTCGAAGATGATCGGAATACGGCCTTGTGAGTTTGCCTCCTCGCCTTCGATGACCCGCGCGCCGGCAATCCCCTCAAGCTCGACCAGCCTCTTCCTCGCCGCATCAAGTTTTTTGGGCGAATAGTCGCGGCCCACGGGAAGATCGGCGCGGCTACGTATCAGATCCTCGCTGAAACGCTGAGCACCGCGGACCTCAACCTCACCGAAGCTGATCCGCGATCCCGGCGCAATCTTGATGGTCACGCTGACCGTGCGATTGGCATGATCGGCCGTGACATCCCGCGTGTCGATCCTGGCGAACGCGAGGCCTTGCTCTTTCAAGTCCGCGACGATGGCGCGCCCTGTTTCCAGAATGGCGCCGGAGCGGGCCGGCCTTGCGCTCACGAGACCCTTCTCATCAGCGATCCTTTTGGCTGTCTCCGGGAGTGACTGCGCGCCGCTCGATACAATGCGGATTTCGCCAAAGCTGAAGGGCGGGCCGGGATCGACCTTGATCGTGACAGGCACGGTCTGACCCTCGCCGATCGCGATTTCCGGGGGATCGTCGCTCACCGGCTGCCCAGCCACGGCAATCTCGATCCGCGCGCCGTAATAGCCCTGCTGATAGAGCGCGGCGGTGAGCCGTGCCGGTTCCTGGCGCGCCAGGGCCAGCAGGGTCTCGGTCGTGGGAACGCCTTGTTGGCTCTGCGCAACGAGCGCAGAGGCGTCTTCCAACGTATCCTTTAGATCGGCCGGCCCGCTCACGAGGTTAAACGCAACCGAAAACTGAACCTGGTTCTCGTCAGGGTCTTCCGTGTCACCGGACCATAACTGCTTCATGCTGTCGAAGAACGCACCTAACGCTTCGCTGCCATGAGCGTGTCTTGGTGGACCCAACGCCATCACAAGCAGTGAAAGCGCAAGGGCAACAGATAATCTCCCATACCCCATCCAGAGCGTGTCCTGTTCCCGCTGAGACGGCTGTCCAGAACGCCCTACGCAAGACAATTGAGCGGCGAGTTTTTTTGCAGCGCGATCCGGGAAGTGCGCGCCGGTTATCGGGTGGATCGCGCGTCGCGCCTTGAACTGAGCACCATGTTCCGTCTCGGCCACAACGGCGGCTGCTCCAGCGAATCAGGCACTGAGTCTACCGTGGGCACCGGGCGAAATCCAAGAATTGACATCGGCTCTATTTTGGTCCGGATCGCCGCCGCCGATTTCAGTTTACGATTGTGGACTGGATGCCGATATGAACCCGCCCATCAGCCTGTGCGGGAGCCACGCGAAGGGCAAATCCGGCTTGGGCGCTCGCCTGCCCGTCGATGAGGACGGAATTGTTGGTGTTGCCCTGAGTTGGCGGCGGCAAAACCGGCCGCGCGCCTTCATCGCGTATTAGGCGTCCAGCCAAGTATTCGGGGTGTTGAAGCGGTCAGTAGGCCCGGCGTTCGCTTGGCCGTTTTAGCGCGTTGCGGCCTGTGCGAGCATCTTGCGTTCTGAAAGTCAGTAAATTCGCTTCAAGCGATACCGCCACTTTGCAGGTGGTCAATTCAAACTGCGGCAGGAATTTGGTTGCGGGGGTAGGATTTGAACCTACGACCTTCAGGTTATGAGCCTGACGAGCTACCGGGCTGCTCCACCCCGCGTCAAAAAACAACAATCAAGCTGACAAAGCTCAGCGCATCACGCCGTCAATGTTCGGGAAACACGACCGCTCTTCAGCGTTCAATGCCTGTATATAACGTACACAGCGGTGTTGTGAAGCCCTGAGTGAGCCGGCGCTTGTAATCTCTCCACAACGTTCGGTTACGGCCCGATCATGCGCGCGTTGCAAAATCAAGCCCCACATCAAGGCAGAGCACGGAATGGGTTAGCGCGCCCACCGAGATCAGATCAACGTCGGTGGCCGCGATCGCCGCGACGGTTTCGAGGCTCACCCCGCCCGACGCTTCCAGCACGGCCCGCCCGCGCGCCCGGGAAACCGCTTCGCGCAACTCGTCGCCGCTCATGTTGTCCACAAGGATGAGGTCGGCGCCGTGGGCCAACGCCTCATCGAGCTGGGCGATCGTGTCCACCTCCACCTCGATCCGAACCATGTGGCCTGCCGCGGCGCGTGCGTGCTCGACCGCCGCCGCGACCCCGCCCGCCGCGGCCACGTGGTTGTCCTTGATCAGTATACCGTCAAAAAGCCCGAAGCGGTGGTTGACGCCGCCGCCCGCGCGTACGGCGTATTTCTCAAGTGCGCGAAGGCCCGGCGTGGTCTTGCGGGTGCAAGTGATCTTTGCTCCACTGTGCGTAACCGCCGCCACGTATCGCGCCGTGAGGGTCGCAATGCCGCTCAGCCGTCCGAGGAAGTTAAGCGCAGCGCGCTCCGCGCCGAGGATTGCGCGCGTATCGCCACTGATATGCGCAAGCGCTGTGTCGGCTTCGACGGGTTGGCCCTCTCCAGTGTGGGCGGTAAACACGATGTGTGGATCGAGCGCGTGAAACGCCGCGCGGGCAATCGCCAGCCCGGCCACGACGCCATCCTCCCGCGCCATGATGCGTGCTTCACTGGTGTGCCCGTCGGGGATCGTCGCCGCGCTGGTGATGTCGCCCGCGAGGCCCAAATCCTCTCGCAACGCGCGCGCTACGGCCTCGTCGATGACATGCACGGGCAGCGGCGTCAGAACGGGCGTGCTCATGCGATCAATCTCATTGGCGCGTCAGGTCGCGTTGCCCGCGCGGCGATGGCCTCCGCTTCTTTCAGCGTCAGCAGGGTGTGGAGGCGCCAGCGCGGGCTGGTCTCCGGATAATCGGCGCGGTAATGGCTGCCGCGGCTTTCGTTGCGCATGAGGGCGGAGACCGCGATCAGTCGGGCGGATGCGATGATGTTGCGCATGGCGGCGCTTTCCAGTTCGTCCGCCTCGATTTCGGCAAGCGTGCGCAGCGCTTGCGTCAGACCATCTTGCGTGCGCTCCATGCCGACTTGCGCGCTCATGATCTCGCGGAGCCGCGTCAAAGCCGCCGCGCTGATCGTGCTCCCAGATGGCGCCGCGCTGCTGGTGAGCGCGGGAGCGGGCAGCGTGCGCCAGCCCGGCACGAAGCGTGCGATGTCCTCGGCGATGCGCGCACCCATCACGATCGCTTCCAGCAACGAGTTGGACGCCAGCCGGTTCGCGCCGTGAACGCCCGTGCAGGCGACCTCGCCACAAGCCCAGAGCTGGTCGACGCTGGTGCGTCCGACAGCATCCGTCCAGACCCCGCCCATGTGATAATGCGCCGCCGGAGCCACTGGGATCGGTTCATTCGCCGGGTCAATATTCGCAGCCATACAGGCCGCATGGACCGCGGGGAACGCCTCGGCAATGCGCGCGCCTATCGCCTCGCGGCAGTCGAGGAATGCGCCGCGCCCGCTAACGACTTCGCGGTGAACAGCGCGCGCAACGACGTCGCGCGGGGCAAGTTCGGCGTCCGCGTGCAGCTCCGGCATAAAGCGCTTGCCGTGCCCGTTGATCAGGACCGCACCTTCACCGCGCAGCGCCTCCGTGGCCAGCGGCGCCGGATCGCGTCCGATGGCGATGCCGGTCGGGTGGAACTGGACGAACTCCGCATCCGCGATGATCGCGCCAGCCCGCGCCGCCAGCGCCAGCCCGTCGCCGCGTGACAGAGCCGGATTCGTCGTCATGGCGTAAAGCCCACCGATGCCGCCGGTCGCCAGGACGACCGCGCGCGCCGGCACGATATGGCTCTGCGTTCCATCTGCCGGGCGGATCCGCACGCCCGCGGCGGCGGTGCCCTGCATTACCAGTTCCTCGGCAACATGCGCCTCGATTACGCGGATGGAGGGGGTTTCGCGCACAGCCGCGATCAACGCTTCCATCACCGCCTTGCCGGCCTGGTCGCCGCCAACATGCACGATGCGCCGGGCGCTGTGCGCAGCCTCGCGCGAAACCGCCAGACGGCCGGCGGAGTCGCGATCGAGCGGTACGCCGATGGCCAGCAGATCGTCGATGCGCGCAGCCGCTTCACGCGCCAGCGACAGCGCCATGTTGTCGTTCACCAGCCCTGCGCCCACGCTCACGGTGTCGGCGGCGTGCGCCTCCGGCGTGTCTCCTTCGGCGACCGCGGCGGCGATACCGCCCTGCGCCCATGTGCTCGATGTTGCCTGGCCCAGCGACCTCGTCGAAATCACCGTCACGGGGTGAGGCGCGAGCTTCAGCGCCGTGAACAGCCCGGCGAGCCCGCCGCCGATGATCACCACGCGGCTGTCGGCCGGGTTGCCCGGCTGCGCGTCATGTGTCTCGCTTGTGTGGGTCACGGCGTCATACCGGCAGGTTGATCATGCGCTCGACGGAAGCGCGCGCACGCCCGGCTACGGCCGGGTCGACATGCACTTCATCGCGCATGTCTTGCAGCGCCTCAAGGATCTTGGGCAGCGTGATGCGCTTCATGTGCGGGCACAGGTTGCATGGCCGAATGAAATCCACGCCGGGCGTCTCGACGGACACGTTGTCGCTCATCGAGCATTCCGTGACCATAAGAACCTTCTCCGGCCGGTGGTTTTGAACCCACTTGATCATGCCGCTTGTCGAGCCGGTGAAGTCGGCCTCCGCCAGCACATCCGGCGGACACTCCGGGTGGGCGATGATGCGCAGGCCCGGCTCAGCCTCGCGATAGGCCTGGAGTTCATCGGACGTGAAGCGCTCATGCACCTCGCAGTGCCCCTTCCACGACAGGATCTCGACATCGGTCTGAGTTGCGACGTATTTCGCCAGGTATTCGTCGGGGATCAGCAGAACGCGGTCCACGCCGAAGGATTCAACGACCTGCACCGCGTTCGAGGACGTGCAGCAGATGTCGCATTCCGCCTTCACCGCGGCCGAGGTGTTCACGTAGGTGACGATCGGCACGCCCGGATAGGCTTCGCGCAGCGCGCGCACATCCTCCGGCGTGAT
>CAYFVF010000125.1:0-5541 GCA_964346335.1 uncultured Hyphomicrobiaceae bacterium | reverse complement strand
GCAACCAGCGTGACCTTGCGCTCGCCTACTCGCCGGGCGTGGCCGCGCCGTGCGAGGCGATCGTCGCGGATGTCGAGGAGGTCGATAACCTGACCTCGCGGGGCAACCTGGTGGCCGTGCTGTCAAACGGAACGGCGGTGCTGGGGCTGGGCAACATCGGCCCGTTCGCGGCCAAGCCGGTGATGGAAGGCAAGGCGGTGCTGTTCAAGAAATTTGCGGGGATCGACGTGTTCGACCTGGAAGTGAACGCCACGGACCCGGACCAGTTTTGCGAGGTTGCGGCCGCGCTGGAACCAACGTTCGGCGGTATCAACCTGGAGGACATCAAGGCGCCGGAGTGCTTCGAGATCGAGGAGAAGCTGATCGCGCGCATGGGCATTCCGGTGCTGCACGACGATCAGCACGGAACGGCGATCATCGTGGCCGCGGCAGTGCAGAACGGGCTTGAGACCGCGGGCAAGCGTATCGACGAGGTAAAGATCGTGACGGCGGGCGCGGGCGCGGCGGCGCTGGCCTGCCTGAACATGCTGATGCTGCTCGGCGCGCGCCGCGAGAACATCTGGGTGACGGACATCGACGGCGTGGTGCACACCGGCCGCGCGGAAAGCATGGATCGGTGGAAAGCGAAGTTCGCCCGCGACACGCATCATCGCACCCTCACGGACCTGCTGCCTGGCGCGGACATTTTCCTCGGGCTCTCAGCCGGGGGCGTGTTGAAGCCGGAAATGCTGCAACACATGGCCGAGCGCCCGCTCGTGCTCGCGCTTGCCAACCCCATCCCGGAAATCATGCCGGACGTGGCGAAACAAGCGCGCCCTGACGTGATGATCTGCACTGGGCGCACCGATTTTCCCAACCAGGTCAATAACGTGCTGTGCTTCCCGTACCTGTTTCGCGGGGCGCTGGATGTCGGCGCGACCAGCATCAACGACGACATGAAGCTGGCGGCGGTCAAGGCCATCGCCGAGCTCGCGCGGGAGCCATCGTCGGACGTCGCGGCGCGCGCTTATGGCGGGCAGACGCGCCTGTTCGGCCCGGATTTCCTGATCCCGACACCGTTCGACCCCCGCTTGATCCTGCGCATCGCTCCTGCCGTGGCGCGTGCTGCGATGGAGAGCGGTGTGGCGCGCCGGCCCATCGCGGACTTCGACGCCTATCTCGACCGGCTCAATCGCTTCGTCTTCCGCTCCGGCCTGATTATGAAGCCGATGTTCACGAAGGCGCGCGAGGCGAAAAAGCGGCTGATCTATGCTGAGGGCGAGGACGAGCGGGTGTTGCGCACGGCGCAGGTGGCCATCGAGGAAGAGATCGCAGTGCCGATCCTCGTGGGCCGGCCCGATGTCGTTCAGCGGCGGCTGGAACGGTTCGGCCTTTCGGTTCGGCCGGGCAAGGACTTCGAGTTGATCAATCCGCAGGACGATCCGCGCTACCGCGATTATGTCGATACCTACCTGACCCGGACATGGCGGCGCGGCGTCACGCCGGACCGCGCCCGGACAGTGGTCCGCACCAGCCAGACCGCGATCGCGGCGCTTGCAGTGGTGCGCGGTGAGGCCGATGCCATGATATGCGGGCTGGAAGGCCGATTCGACGCTCATCTGGCGCAAGTCCGGGACATCATCGGCGTGGCGCCCGGCGTGCGGGATTTCTCCGCGCTGAGTTTGGTCATCATGTCGAACGGCGCATATTTCCTCGCCGACACGCACGTGACCACCGATCCGTCCGCCGACGAGATCGCGGACATGGCGATCCTCTCTGCCGAGCAGGTGCGCCGCTTCGGCATGACGCCAAAGATCGCGCTATTGTCGCATAGCGCCTTCGGCAGCCGGGATACGCCCAGCGCGGAAAAGATGCGCGAGGCGGTGCGGATGATCCGCGAGAAAGCGCCGAACCTGGAGGTGGAGGGCGAGATGCATGGCGACGCGGCGCTAGACGAGGTCTATCGCAAGCGCGTTTATCCGCTTTCGACGCTGACCGGCGCGGCCAACATGCTCATCATGCCCAACCTCGACGCCGCCAACATTGTCTATCACCTGCTGAAAACCGTCGGGAATGCCTTGCCCGTCGGGCCGATCCTGCTGGGCGCCGCCAATCCGGCGCACATCCTCACGCCTTCGGTGACCGCGCGCGGCGTGGTCAACATGACGGCGATCGCGGCTGTCGAGGCGCAGAACCACGGCACCGGTTGAGACCGGTTGTCCGCGCGTAAATACAAACGAAATACGACTCGTCCAGTCTCCAATTGTTCCGATATTTTACGCTTTTTTTACGCAGTCCCGCCAACGTGAACGATAAGCGCAGTGGTTTCTCGCGAGCGCGGCGCGCGCGTCAGCGCGGTCCGGCGCCGTTTACCCATCAGCCGCAGGCCCGCAAACGGCGGCGGGCCGTCGAACGCGATCCGGCAACCACAGGTCAGGGACGATGTCCACGTCTCATCCGCATACCGGCGGCGCGCCGGAACCTGACGCGGCCACGGGGCGCGGCGAGGCATGGTATGTGCAGTCGGACGCTGATGATTATCCCTACACCCTGCGGGAATTACGCAACCATCTGGCCCGGTTGGGCTATCGCGCCCGCGAGGGGCAGGTCGTCGGGGAAGACGTGCGCGATCTGCAGGCCCGCGCGGCGGAATTTCATAAAGCCAGGGAGCGTCAACGCGCCGGAATGGGGCTTGGCCGCCGCGATGAAGAGCGCCGCCGGGATGCCGAAGAGGCGGGCGAGCATGCCGCGCGCACCCGCTTTTATGAGCGCCGCATTCACGCCGCGCTGGCGGATATGGCCGCCGAGTTGCGCGATGAGACTTGGCCCGGCAACAACCCGGCGGGTCTGGACGTCGCCAGCCGGGCCTGGCTTGACCAGCGGTTCGCCGCCTTGCGCCGCCGGCTGGACGACACGTCGAGCGCCCAGCAGCCGGTGAAAGCCGACAGCGACATCTGCGCCGCGCTGGAGGATACGCGCCAGCGGCTGAATGTCATGGAGCGCAAGCTCAGCGATACCGCCACGCACCAGGAGCATGCCAACCGCCGCATTATCGCGCTGATCGACGAACGCACCCGGGAACCCGACAGGCCGGAGCCGGATCCGTCCGCGCTGAAATCGCTCGATGCGCGCCTGCACGCCCTGCAACAAGGCTTCGATCGCGCGATGGGTGAGCTGGACACGATGAAGCGCGGGACCCAGCAGCTCGCGATCCGCGCCAGCGCCACGGTTGCACGGCAGACCGCGCGCGCCACGGCCCAGCATGTCGCCCAGGCCGTGCGCGAGACGGCCCCGGAACGCCGGTTCGCGCAGTTGGAACAGGGGTTGAGCGGCTGCATGAACGAGACGGCCGCGCTGCGCCAGGAGACAGGCGCGATCCATCAAACTCTGGAAGACGGTCTGGAGGATTTGCGCGGCCGCATAAATGAGCTGACGCTGATAAGCCGCAAGGTGCTTGCGAGCCCTGCCCCGGCGGCTACCGACACGCCTGAAACCGGCGGATCGGCGGACAAGGGTGTGGGTCGCGCGCCTGCGCCATTTACACCGCACACGCGCCCAGAGATGAGCACCACCGCGCGAGCCGGCAGCCGGCTGATGTCGCGGCTCGGTTTCGCGGTCGTGTTCGTGCTGCTGGCGATGGCGAGCTTCGCGATGCTCTATGCGCAGATGTCCGGGCGGGACTGGCGCCTGCCAGCCCTCAGCACGAGCAACGGCGCGCCGCCTTCCTCGTCAACCCTGCACCGGCAGACACCAGCCGCCTCACCGAAGCCGGCGTCGGACGAGCGCGTCATCATGCCTGGCATTATCCTGACAGGCGCCGCGCCCCAGCAGGCATGATCCCCTCACGCATCAGGAACCGGCGCAACGGCCCGACGGTGTTGACGGCATAAAGCCCCGCGCCGCGCGCGAGCTGGAACGGTGCGAAACCGGAATAGAGCGTGCGATTGAGCAAGTCGGCGGCCAGCGTGCGCGTCGTCACATCCATGCGTCGCGCCGCGTTATAGTCGCGCATGACCGGGTCAGCGCCCGGATCATCCCCGGAGTCCGCAACGATCCGCGCGAGCGCAGCGACATCGCGGTAGCCGAGGTTGAGCCCCTGCGCGCCGATCGGCGGAACCACGTGGGCCGCCTCGCCCACCAGCGCGATCCGGTTGGCCGCGAAATCCCGCGCCTGAAGCCCCGAGAGCGGAAATGCGCCGCGCTTGCCGACCTCGCTCACGCGCCCCAACGCGAAATGCAGGCCGCGCTCCAGCGAGCGGGCGAAAGCCTCATCATCCAACGCGTTCAGGCGCGATGCTTCTTCCGGGGTCTCGACCCAGACGAGGCTCGACCAGTTCCCCTGAAGCGGCACGGCTGTGAGCGGTCCGCTCTTGCGGTGAAGCTCGATGCAGGTCTCGTCATGCGAGCAAGTGTGTGAGAAATTACAGGCGATGGCGGTCTGTGGATAATCCCAGCGCTGCGCCTTGATGCCCGCGCGCCGGCGGCACAGCGAATTGCGCCCGTCCGCGCCAACGACCAGCTGCGCCGTCAGGGTTCCACCCTCGTCCAAGGCCAGGCGCACGCGATCTGCCTCGGGAGTGATTTCCACAACGCCCCTGCTCGGCACGAACGTCACCCCGTCGCGTTCAGCGATCGCCGCGTGCAGCGTGCGCACCAGCGCCTGGTTCGGGATGTTATAGCCGAACGGTTGATCGCTCAGTTCATCAGCGCGAAAGGCGGCATCCGGCGCTCGGAACAGCCGGCCGGTGTCGTCGATCAGTCTTAGCGTTTTGAGAGGCGCGGCGTGTGCCCGGCAAGCGTTCCAAACGCCAAGCGATTCCAGCAGATCGATCGACGGCTGGAGAAGCGCGGTGGTGCGCGTGTCGGTCGGCGCGAAGGGCGGGCCCACGCAGATCACAGCATATCCAGCGTCTGACAACGCCAGCGCGGCGGCCAGCCCGGCCGGGCCGGTGCCGACCACGACAATCTCCATCTCCCCGTGCTGCCGAGCTGCGCTTTCATTAGTGTCGGTCATGGCGTCCTCCTGCCTCACAGGTAGCTTAGCGCATGTGCAGGGCCAGATGACAATTCGCCGCTCACCCGACTATCCAAGCATGAAAAGGACCGCGACCATGAAACCGCCGAGGACGAGGCTCAGGAAGATCAGCCCGGTCCAGGCAAGCGATCCGGCGGGGTCGTGGGGCGTAGGAGTTGGCTCCGGCGCTGGCGCGGATTTCGGAGCGTCGGCATCGCAAGCCGCGGGCGTGTCCTCAGCGGATGGGCCCGGCGCGACGGCTTCGCGCGCTTGTTCTGCCTCGGAGTGGGCCGGGGCGTCGGACGCTGCATCCTTGGTGTCGCCTCCGCGCCGGGCCGTGCGCGCGTGGGCTGCCTTGAGCGCGCGTTTGCGGCTATCGTGGCGGATACGCCGATGCCTGTCCCACATCCATCAGGCTCCCCGCGAACAAGTGTGGCGCGCCCGCTTCAGTCCCAACCGGCGAACGGACTATCCTGCCGGACGGCCTTGCGCTGCGCCCCAAACCCGAACATTCCGCCGAGCATGCTGGCGAGCACGCCGACGACGAT
>CAYFVF010000124.1:0-5567 GCA_964346335.1 uncultured Hyphomicrobiaceae bacterium | reverse complement strand
AGGTACTCCCGCGTCAGCGTCTTGCCGAGTTCCACGCCGGGCTGGTCGAACGGATCGACCCCGAGCAGGTGCCCGGCGAGAATCGTCTCGACCATCATATGCATGAGCAGGCGGCCAAGCGTGGCCTCGTCGGGCTTGTCCACATCAATCAGGCGCACCGGGCGGCCCGCGCGCATCAGCGCATCGGCGATGGCGCGCTGCTGGGCGGAGACGAGTTCGCTGACGCGCCGCCCGGCGAGGTAATCCACTCCGGCAGCGGCGGCGAGGTCGGCGGGCATCGGCGGATCGCTTGGCGGATGCGCCGGGCGGATCAGCGTGATTATGTGGTCGGGCGGGCCGTCCATGAAAAGCTGGAGCTGGCTGTGCTGGTCGACCGGACCGAGCGCGGCGAGCGGCGTGGTGCCCTTGCCATCCTTGCCGAGACTTTCCGCCCAAAGCTGCACGTACCAACGCGCGAAATGCGAGAGATGATCGGCATAGGGCATCATCACGCTGACGCGCGCGCCCTTGTCCTCAGCCAGTGCAACCGCCGTCGCCGCGCCCACGGCGGGCGCATACTCGGCAGCGGGCCGCGCGAGTTCATCCAGTACCTTAGCGCCGCCAACGCGGATCGCAGCGACATCCAGCCCCCGCGCAAGCGCCACGATCATGCCGACATTGCTGAACACCGAATAACGCCCGCCGATCTCGGTGTCGTGGTCGAGCATGGGAATGCCGAAACCCTCGAACAGCGTGCGCAGCGGGTTGTTGCCGCCCGCGCGCGCAGGCTCGCTCAGGCCAAGGAAGGCACGCGGGATCATGTCGGCCATGCCGGCGCGGCGAATCCAGTCGAGCGCGGAGAGCGCCTGCATCAGTGTTTCCGCCGTGCCGCCCGATTTCGAGATCACGAGGAATCGCGTGCTCGACGGATCAAGCCGGTTCAGCCCGCTGTGCAGCGAGTCCGCGTCAAGATTGTCGTAAAACCGCACGCTCGGCAGTCTGCGGGCGGCCGGACCTTGGTCACCGGGGATGCACCAGCCGGCGAGCCGGGCCAGGGTTTGCCCGCCGAGGCTTGAGCCGCCGGTGCCGAACACCACCAGTGTTTCAGCGCCCGCGCAAAGCCTGTCCAGCGCCGCGCGCGCCTGTTCGATGTCCGCCGCCTCACGCGCAATGCCAAGCATTCGGTATCCGCCAGCGGCAAGGCTTTCGCGCATCTCCGCGAGCTTGGGCTCCAGCGCCTCAAGCCGCGCATTCAGCGAGGCGAGCGACACGCCCCGGGCCCCGATGCGCTCCTCGAGGCAGCCTTCGATATCGTGATGGAACGTCATGTCACCCGCCAACGCGACGAACGCCGCGACCGATTGGAATGACGCGCTTGTAGCAAACCGGCAGCGGGATGCAAACGCTGACGCGCGCTTCTGCCCGTCAGCCGCGCGGCGCAGGCGTTGACATGTCCGGCTGGCCAACGATTACGGTGATCAGGTGCTCCGGCTGCAGCAGGTCCGTTGCGACGCGGCGGATGTCTTCCTGCGTCACCGCCTCGATATAGCTGTTGCGCTTGGTGAAATAGTCGATTCCAAGCTCGTCGAGCTGGATACCGAGAAGTTGCTGCGCAATCTTGCCGCTGGTGTCGAAGCGAAGCGCGTAGGAGCCAATCAGGTACTGCTTGGCGTTCTGCAAATCCTCGTCGCTCACGCCGTTCTCAGCCGCATCAGCCAGCACGCCCCGGATCACGTCGATGCTCTGCTTCACGGATTCGTTCTTCGTGGCGACGCCGCCGATCATCATGCCCGCGTTATCCAGCGGATACAGCGTCGTGAACACCGAGTAGGCCAGCCCCCGCTTTTCGCGAACCTCCTCCATCAGCTTGGAGGCGAACCCGCCGCCGCCGATGATGTAGTTCAACACGTAAGCCGCGTAAAAATCCTCGTGGTGCCGGTCATAGGCCGGGCAGCCAAAACGCGCCACGGACTGCGGGACGTCCATGCGCACAATAGAGGGATCAGGAACGCTCATCATCTTCGCTTCCGTCACCGGCTTCAGCGATGCCGTGGACGGCAGGTCGGCAAACATCTCATCGAGCATCGGCGCCAGTGCTTCGGAGGTGATATCGCCCACGACCGCGACCTTGAGGTTGTCGCGTGCAAAGCCGTCGCGCATCGCCGCGCGCAGGTCATCCGCGGCAATTGCTTCGATGGTCTCGAGGTTGCCTTTCGTCGAACGGCTGTACGGATGCCCGGCGAACGCCGCCTCGAACCATGCGCGGGTGGCGACTTTGCCAGGGTCCTCCTGCGAAAATGTCAGATCCGTCAGGATTTGCCCGCGAATCCGCGCCAGCGCATCGTCATCGAAGCGTGGCTTCGTCAGCGCCAGACGCAGCAGGCGCCCGGCCTCATCCTTATTTGCGCTCAGAGTTTGAAGGCGGCCAGTGAAATTATCGCGCCCAGCGTCGAAATCGAGCCGGATGGCCAACTCTTCAAGCCGTTGCTGAAACGCCGCGGCGTCCATGTCCTCGGCGCCCTCGTCCAGCATTCCGGAGAGGAAATGCGCGCGGCCCGCCTTGCCATCGGGGTCTTGGACCGAACCGGCGCTGTCGAAGCCGAACTCCATCGTGATGAGGGGAACGCGGTGTTCCTCGATGAGCCAGGCTTCAATGCCGGAGGGGCTGACGACTTTCTGAATGCGCATGGCGTGAGCCGCTTGGCTTGAGACAAAAATTATGGCGAAAAAGGCGAGAAGCAGTGCGCTCAGGCGCTTGGGCGTGAACGCGGCGCTTGCCGGCGATCGGGGCATAACGAGACCTCGCTGGACAGAGACGGACCGGGCCGGGCGTCTCACTGGATTGTCGATGACGGCGCGCCCGCGGGCTTGGTCGGTTCCACGTCGCCTTCTGCCACGGACTTCGGATCAGGTATAAGACGGGCGGTCACAGTGCGCTCCATCTGGAGATACTTCGCGGCTGCCGCGGCAACATCTTCGCGCGTGACCTCGGCAAGGCGATGCGGATGGCTGGCGATGTCCTCGACCGAACGGCCCGTGGCCAGCGCGTATCCGTAAATGCGCGCCATGCTCGTCTGGCTGTCGTAGCTGTAGATCAACTCCGCGATCTCGGCGCGGCGCGCACGGGCGAGTTCATCTTCTGTCACGCCATCCGCGACGACATCCGCCAAGACATCGTTGATGGCGGTCTCGATATCTTCGAGCGCGGTTTCCGGTGCCGCAACGGCATAGACGCCGAGAGAGCCGTAGTCGCGCGTCGTGCCTGAATACCAGCCGCCCGCATTGGTCGCCAGCTTCTGGCGCACCACAAGCTCCTGGTACAGACGGCCGGTCGGGTTTTCACCGACGATGCGCATCAGCAATTCCAGCGCCTCGGCTTCGCGGCCGGTGTCGGCCTCATAGCTCGGCGCTAGATAGAAGCGATAAAAGGTCGGCTTGGCCGCGCGCGCGTCCTTCAGCATTACCTCGCGCGCCGCGCGCGGCTCTGGCTCGGCGGGGCGAACACCGCGGCCAACGTCATCATTGCGCGGGATAGCGCCGTAGTGCTCGCGGGCGAGGGCCAACACCTCTTCGGGCGCGACGTCGCCGGACACCACCAGGATGGCATTGTTCGGCGCGTAAAAGCGCTCGTAAAACGCAAGCGCATCCTCCCGGTCAAGGTCGCGCATCTCGTTTTCCCAGCCGATGATCGGCGTGCCGTACGGGTGTGCGGTATAAAGCGCGGCCTTGGCCTGCTCCAGCAGAATGCTTGATGGGTCATTGTCCACGCGGGAGCGGCGTTCCTCCAGGATCACATCGCGCTCAGTGGCGACCGCTTCCGGGTCGAGCCGCAGGTTCACCATGCGGTCCGCCTCCATGCGCATGACATTGCCGAGCCGGTCTTTCGGGATGCGCTGGAAATAGGCGGTAATATCCTGCGCGGTGAAGGCGTTATCCTGGCCGCCCCAGCGCGCTACCGTCTTGGAAAATTCGCCCGGCGCAATCTTGTCCGTGCCCTTGAACATCAGGTGTTCGAGAAAATGGGCGATGCCGGACACGCCCGGCGGCTCGTCCGCGGCCCCAACCTTGTACCAGACCATGTGCGTGGCGACCGGGGCGCGGTTGTCCGGTATGACAACAACCTCCATGCCGTTGTCGAGCGTGTAGCTTGCAACTTCCGGAGCGCTGCCAGCAAGATCCGCCGCGCTTGCGCCGGTCCGCTCTTCAGCATTGACGGTCGCGATGGTCATCATTGCGATACTCATAACGGTGAGGGTGGTAAGGGCGATGAAGCCGGTAAGGCCAGCGCTGGCGGCGCAGCGTGACCCGAGGCCGGCGCGTCGCCTTCGGTTACCGTAGCAATCCATGAGACGGTCTCTCCCGCTGTTTCACTTGCTCAAATGTAGCGCCGCTCGCGGCCGGTGCAAGTTAACAGCTGGTCATTCTTGACTGTGGCTCATGCGTCAAGCTGGCGCGCGGGAAGCTCGCCATTCGGCGGGCACGCAGATTATTCGCTCGCGGAGCCGCCGCCAAGGGCATCACTGAGCGCTTCGCCAAGCTTGCTCGGGCAGCGCTGCACTTCACCCATGTTCTTGTCGAACTCCTCGATACCGGCATCCCCGGACCAGTCGCCTTCGCGGCAATATTCCTCGCGCTCTTTTTCAGCCTGTTCTTCCTTGCGCTTGGCAATCTTGTCCGGATCTTCGGGCCATTGTTGCTCGGCAGCCGCAACCTGACGCTCGCCCGGCTTGGGCAGGGACGCCGTGTTGGGCGGCACAACCAGTGGCGGCTTCTCTTCGAGATCCGGCTCAGGCGGCGGCTTTGAGGTGAGATTGATCCCGGCTGCTTCGAGGATCGGCGCGTCGATCTGGACATCCGCCCCCGCGCAGCCCGTCAACATGGCGGCGAACACTCCGGCCGCGCCAAGCCGTGCAAAGCGACTGCGTTTGCGGCGTTGTATCATGCGTGCTGCCCCCAGCGTCTTCAGGAATCAAACTCTTAGGAATGTGAGGAATCGGTACGCTTTACGTCGATTTTATGGCTGTTGAACAGCGTGTCGTAAAGCAAACCAACCACCCCGGCGACAATCGCTGCGTCCGCGACGTTGAACACGTACCAGTAAAACCCATAGGCATGCACCGAGATGAAGTCAGCCACTGCGCCATAAACGGCACGGTCGATCGCGTTGCCAATCGCGCCGCCCACGATCAGCCCAAGCGACAGCGCCAGCAGCCTGTTGTGCGTGCGCGCCATCCAGACGATCAGCACCAGCGCGGTGACGAGCGCGAAGGCGATCAGCAGGTTGCGGCCAAGCTCGGTGTCCTGCGCAAACAGGCCGTAGGATATGCCGGGGTTCCAGAGCATGACGAGATCGAAAAACGGCGTGACCGCCACGCGCTCGCGCGCCGGCAGGTCGTAGACGTGGATGATCCACCACTTGCTGAGCTGATCGAGCACCAGCGCGAGAACAGCCAGACTGATCCCACCGCGAAACCACGGCCCGAAAGTCATCGTGCGCTCCTAATGGCCAATGCGCGCATCGAACTGGCGCACGGCTTGCGCATCGCGCGGGGTCAGGTCCGGGAAATCAGGGTCGCTGCCGACATCGG
>CAYFVF010000123.1:0-5666 GCA_964346335.1 uncultured Hyphomicrobiaceae bacterium | reverse complement strand
AGCGCGACGGCAAGATCCTGTCGGTGCGCATCATCATTCCAGATCAGCCCGGCGTGCTCGCCCAGATCACCGCCTGTTTCGGCGCCAACAAGGCCAATATCCTCGAGGTTACGCACAGGCGCATGTTCTTGAATATTCCGGTCAAGGGCGCGATCCTCGACATCGTGGCGGAGGTCAAGGACCGCGCGCATGGCGAATCGCTGCTCGCGAAGATCGAGGCGCTGGGCTACGAGGTCATCAAGCTCGGCGATCCGGCCGGCCGCGAATTCGGCAATTATTGAGGCGCTAACGACGCTGCGCCAGCGTTTTGATGACGGGGCAGGATGGCGGAGCGGCATGGTCACATGCATGCGCCAACCGCGCCAGTGTCGCCTCAAGCCTTTGCAGGTCGGTGATCTTTTCGCGCACTTGCGCAAGATGCGCCTCGGTCAGCGCCTTGACGCGGCGGCACGGCTCGTCCTCATGCTCAAGCCGCATCAGTGAACGGATCGTTTCCAGCGAAAAGCCGAGCTCACGACCGCGCCGGATGAAGCGCAGACGGGAGACCTCCTTCGCGCCGTAGAGCCTGTGGCCGCCCGGCGAACGCGGCGGCGCGTTCATCAGCTCGATGCGCTCGTAATAGCGAATCGTCTCGATGTTGACGCCGGTTTCGGCACTCACTCGCCCGATTGTGATCGCATCGCGCATGAAAGCCTCTTGTTTCTGTAGCGGCTACAGATCGTAGCTTGACCCCAGTGAAACTGGCAAGGAGCCGATAATGGCTGAGGATACGATCCAGAATGCGTCTGATATTCCGCAGCCGGATAAAGACGAGGCGTCCGGCGCGGCTTGCGGCCTGCTTGCGGGCGGTGGCGCGCTTTCGGGCTTGCTGGCCTTCATAGGCGCGTCGTGCTGTGTGCTCCCGATCCTGCTGGTCGGGATGGGCGTGAGTTCGGGCGTCGTTGCCCAGCTTGGCGTCTTCGTGCAGCTCCAGCCCTGGTTGCTCGGCGCGGCCTTAGTCCTCATTGCGGGCAGTTTTGCCGCCGCCTACCGGGGTGGGCGCAGGCCGAGGCCGCGAACGCTCGCGATTTTGCTGGTCGGCGCGGTCCTTGTGGCGCTGTCGATCGGGCTCTCGCTTTATGAGACGGAGGTGTTGCAATGGTTGAACAGACGTTGAGCGAGGCGACAACGCAGTCCAAGCTGACCTGCCCGGAATGCGGCCACCGGGCGCGCCTCGAAATGCCGGCCAATGCCTGTTTGTTTTTCCACCAGTGCGAAAGCTGCGGCGTGATGCTGCGACCCAAGCGAGGCGATTGCTGCGTGTTTTGCTCTTACGGCGATGTGCCGTGCCCGCCGGTTCAGCTTGGCGCGGGCTGCTGTGATTGATCGGGCCTGCTTCTCCGCCCGTTGCGCAGGGCGGCCAGCGGCAGGACCACTGCCAGCGCGATCGACAGGGCATAGCCGCCCCATTTCGCTTGCGTGATGGTGGAGGCGATGGCGACCTGCAACGCACCGGGCGGCGGGGTGATCAGCATGTGGGCCACCAGCGCGTTCTCCGCGAGGTCAAGCGCGAGTGTGAGCACCGGCGCGGCCATCATCGCCAAACGCCAGCGGCGCGGCGCGTGGACCGCGAAACGCCCGCCAGGCCGCGTTGCCCGCAGAATAATTAACGCGATCGCGCCCGCTTCAACGAGCGCGAGCGCCGTATCGGCAGTGGTGTGGCGGCTCAGGTAATACCAGCGGCCGTCCGAACCCAGCGCGCTCAGCAGCGCGACGGCCTCTCCCGTCCCATAGCCGTTCACGCGCATGTCGAAAATCGGTTGGCCTGCCGTTGCGGCGAGAGACGGAATGCTCACCAGCAGCTCGTAGATGTCCAGCGCGGCGACCAGCATCAGCGCCACGAAGATATGCCCCCAGCGAATGCTGTTCCGCGTGTCCGTCATCGCGCGCGCCCTTGCTCAGTTTATCGCACCGCCGCTGAGCGTGATGAGGGCGGGCACGCGCGGCGCGGGAAGCGGTGGGAAGCCTGGCGGCGTCTGCTTTTGCTCCGGCATCTCCTCGATGGCCTGCTCCGCACCGCATTGCGCGTCGTTCAGCGCGGCGATCGTGCGCTGCGTGAACGGCCGGCCGCGATTGGGGACCCGCACAGTGATGGTGCCGCGCATCGCCGGGCTGATAACAATGATCTGCTCTTCGCCGCGATCGGAAATCTCGGTGCTGGCTTCCTCGGCGAGGCGCTCGCGCGGGACCAGCAACATGCGGATGCGTGCGCGCTGAATATCCGCGCCGCTGATGACGTAGAAGTTCTCGCTGTGGCGGGTATGAATGGCCGCGCTCCAGATCGGGCTGGAGACGGCGGATTCGAACACCACGTTGCCGTCCGCGAGGTCGAAGCGGCAGAATGCGTACCCCATGTCCGGGGCGGCCAGCGGCAGCGGGGTTACCTCCGGTGCGCCGGGCGGGACGACATAAAGCTGGTTGACGGAGGTCATGGTGCTTAGGCGCCCCCAGGCGTCCTGGCGCGCGAGGTAGGGCGCGCCGATCACGGCCGCGATATGGATCACGCCGCCCGCCACGAGCCCGGCTGCGATGGTGAACCACGACAGCTTCATGCGCAGCCCACCGTGTCGATGCGCGGCAGGATCTCTTCTGGCATTTCGCCACCGCCCAGATTGGCGGTGTCATAAGGGCGGAACACGCGGAAGACCAGCATCAGGTTGCGCCCCTCGCCAGATGGCAGCCAATATCCCGCACGCGGCGAGGGGGCCACCGAAATGGCAACGCCCTCACGGCGCGCAGCCATAAGGGTCTTGCTGTTGAAGGCGTGGCGATCGGCCCGGTTCTCGATCAGCCGGCCCGAGGCATCATACACGGCCAGGCTCCACCACAGCGCCGGCACGTCCGGGACCTGCACCTGGTAGTGACAGCGCGATTCCAGCGGTTCGCCGTCGGCGTCGGTCCGCGCGACGAACTCCATGGCGGTGGTCGAGACGATCGGCAAGGTGCCGGAGCGCGCCACATACGCCTTGGTGTAGGGGTCGGCGTCGGGCATCCCCGCGGCGTACCATGCGCTCCACGGGCCGGATTGCAGGGTGCTCAGCGCCGAGCCGCGGTCGATCATGTGCCACGCCGAGCCGAGACCGACAATCAACGCGATCGCTGTGAAAACGAGGAAATTGAAGATCACGTTCACGGCGTTGAGCTCTGCTTACGGCTGGGCGATCGATGCGTTGGGTGTCGCTGGGGCTGATGCGGCTGGGTTATAGCCGCGCCTCCTGCTTGGCCTGGGTGCCGGTGTCCTGCGCCTCGGCTTCCTGCTCGGGGCGCCCGTCGATGGCTTCGTCAAACATCGTTATCAGGTTTTCCAGCATGCTCCGCGTCGCGTCGGGCATGCTGCGCGTGGATGACTGGGCCCGCCCTAGCGTGGGATCGTCGATTTGCTGCTGGGCAAGGCGCTGGCGTGCCTCCACCTGCACCGGATGCGGATCCAGTCCGGGAATGGTCGGGATGTCATAGTTGGCATGCGCCTTCGCCATGTATTTCTGCCAGGTCATCGCCGGAAGGTTGCCGCCGGTGACGCGGCCCATTGGGCGATAGCTGTCGTTGCCGAACCACACGCCGGTTACGTATTTGCCGGTGAAGCCCATGAACCAGGCATCGCGGTAGCTGGAGCTGGTGCCCGTCTTGCCGGCCGCGTGGGTGAACTCGAGCCGGGCGCGTCCGCCGGTGCCATTGGTGACGACCGTTGCCAGCATCCGGTTGAGCTTTTCGATGTTTTCGCGCTCGAAGATTTGCGGCGGCTCCGGCTCGTCGGTTTCGCGGTTATAAACGACGCGGCCGCTCTCGGTGCGGATTTCCGTGACCGCATACGGGCGCACACGCTTCCCGCCATTGGCAAAATGCGCAAACCCGGCAGTGTGGCTCAGTGGTGTGATGCCGGTATCGCCCAGCGCCATCGAGCAACTCTTGCGCGGACCCTCGATGCCCATCTTCTTGATATTCTCCAAAACTTTCGCGCGCCCGATCTGTAGCGAGAGCTTCACGGCGATCGTATTGATCGACTTGGCCAGCGCAGTCTCAAGGGTCATCGCGCCGCGATAGCCGCCGGAGTAGTTCTTCGGCGACCAGCGCCCGCAGGAGACCGGCCCATCGACGACGCGCGAGCGCAGGCCATAGCCATTCTGCAGCGCGGTGAGATAGACATATGGCTTGAAGGACGAGCCGGGCTGGCGCAGGGCCGCCGTCGCGCGGTTGAACTGGCTGTCGCCATAGTCCTTACCGCCAACCAGTGCGCGCACCGCACCGTCGGTTTCCATCGAGACCAGCGCGGCCTGGCGCGCGCGCCGGGCGCGACCGTACTGGTTGAGCGTGCTCGTGACCGCTTCATCCGCGGTCTTCTGCAGCTCCGGGTCGATCGTCGTGCGCGCAATGAGAACATAGTCGTCCTTGCCGGACATCAGCCGCTGGACATCCTCAAAGGCGTAATCGAGGAAGTAATCCGGGCTGGCGTGATCGGAGCGGTCCACCACCTTCGCCGGGTTGAGGCGCGCGCCGTGAACCTGCCCCTCGGTCATGAAGCCGGCATCGACCATGTTCGACAGCACCTGGTTGGCGCGCGCGAGCGAGTTGACGCGGTTGTTGTGCGGCGCGAAGCGCGAGGGCGCCTTGAACAGACCGGCCAGCACCGCCGCCTCTGCCATGTTGATCTCGCGCACGGACTTGTCGAAGTAGAACTGCGAGGCCGCTTCCACCCCGAAGGTGCCACCGCCCAGATAGGCCCGGTCGAGATAGAGCTTCAGGATTTCGCGTTTTGTCAGCCGCGCCTCCAGCCACAGCGCGAGAAAGGCCTCGTTGATCTTGCGCTCCAGCGAGCGCTCGGAGGACAGAAACAGATTCTTGGCAAGCTGCTGGCTGAGCGAGCTTCCGCCCTGGACGACGTCGTTGGCTTCCAGGTTGGCGCGCAGCGCGCGGGAGGTGCCGATGAAGTCCAGCCCGAAATGGTCGAAAAAGCGCCGGTCCTCGGTTGCGAGCACAGCCTTGATCAGGTGATCGGGGATTTCCTCCAGCGGCACCGCGTCGGAGAACAGGATGCCGCGTTTGCCGATCTCGTTGCCATAGCGATCGAGCATGGTCACGCTGTACTGCGAGGCGGTGCGCCAGCCGGCCTTGTTCGTTGCCTCGATGGCGGGGATGGCGAAGGACAGCAGCACGGCCAGACCGAGCACGGAGAGCGTTGCGCCCTCAGAGCCGAACTCCGCGGCGATCTTGCGCCCGCCCGAGACGTGGAACCGGCCGAAAAAGTTGGAGTACGCCGCCCAGATGTCCTTGAGCTTCACCCACAGGCTGTAGATACTGGAATCGACCCAGGCGTCCAGCGCCCACCAGTCGACCAGACGGTTGCGGCGGTTCGGCTTGAAAATCCAGTCGCGCACGGCTTGAACATCCAGTTGCTGATTGCGGCAAGTCTCACCGCTTTATACTGTGAAGCCCGTGCCAAACAAAAGCCCGAACTGCGGGCATCCCCGTTCAGATTGTAGGCGCACAGGGCTTAGCGATGAGTGACGAGTGGTCCACACTATCAGCAAGCGAGCGGTTCTGGGAAAACAAGACGCTCGACGAGCTGGATGATTGGGAGTGGGAGGCGCTGTGCGATGGCTGCGGGCGCTGCTGCATGGTCAAGCTGGAGG
>CAYFVF010000122.1:0-5672 GCA_964346335.1 uncultured Hyphomicrobiaceae bacterium | reverse complement strand
GCGGCGAGGCGTGGACTTTCTACCAACTCGGCAAGCATATCGAGCGCGCCGACCAAACCACGCGCATCCTCGACATTGGCTATGATAAGTTGAGGCTGGCCAAGGGTGACGCCGTTGGCTCGGTCTATTGGAATGCGCTGCTCCGATCGGTATCGGGCTTCCATGCCTATCGTCACCGGCATCCGGTCGACGGGTCGCCGGACGACATCGCGCGCTTTCTGCTTTACGACCCGGAGTTTCCGCGTGCGGTCACCCTGTGCGTGGACCAGATCACCAACCGCGTTCACGAGTTGGAGCGCCGCCACGAGGTGCGCCGGCGTCAGCCCGTCGAAAAGTCTCGGCGCGAACTGGAATATGTGCTCGGGACAGGTTTGGAGATGGCGCTGTCGCCTGCGCGTCTGCACGCGTTTCTGGATCAGATCCAGGTGGCGCTGAGCAACGTGTCCAATGCCCTCGCGCGGACGTATTTCCATTGACAAGCTGGCCGCATCTCGGCTCCGGTGAAAGCGGTCTGAAATTACGGGTAGGATCAAGTGCAGCGGCTTCGGGTCGACCATAAAACGGTCTATCGCTATGCGCGGCCGGTGACGTTCGGCGAGCATCGCCTGATGTTGCGACCACGCGACAGCCATGACCTGCGCCTGATCGAGGCGTCGCTGATCATCCGCCCGGAGGCGCGGCTGCGCTGGATTCATGACGTTTTCGGGAACTCGGTCGCGGTCGCGGACTTCGCGCAGGCCAGCGACGAACTGTTCATCGAGTCGATGATCGTGATCGACCGTTACCCGGCCCCGGCGGACAGCTTCTTCATCGAGCCGTTCGCGCGCACGCTGCCTTTCAGCTATCCCGCGCGCGAGGTGCCCGATCTGGGCCGGACCATCGAGCGCCACTACGCTGACCCGCAGCGCCGGGTCACGGAATGGACGCGGCGCTTCCTCCACAGCGGCATCGGAACGACGGATACCGAAGACTTCCTGCTGAATGTGACCGCGGCCATCAGGAACGAGTTTCAGTACGAGGTGCGCGACGACGAAGGCGTGCAGTCTCCCACCGAGACGCTTGATCGGGGGCGGGGGTCGTGCCGCGATTTCGCGCTGTTCATGATGGAGGCGGCGCGCAGCGTAGGCCTCGCGGCGCGGTTCATCAGCGGCTACCTGTACGATCCTGCGCTCGATGGCGAGCAGAGCACTGTCGTCGGGGCGGGCGCGACACACGCTTGGGTGGAGATCTACTTGCCCGGCGCTGGCTGGGTAGAGTTCGACCCGACCAATGGCTCGTATGGCGGACACAACCTGGTGCGGGTGGCGGTTGCGCGGGAGCCGCAACAGGCGACGCCGATTTCTGGCACTTACGACGGCCGGGCGGAGGAATTCCTGGGCTTGACGGTCGATGTCACCGTCCGCCGTCAGCAGCCTGCCTTCGCAGACGGCACGGCTTAACGTCCGCCGCACGCCGGGCGCGTGGCCGCTGATCGACTTTATTGCGCCGCATCAATAAACCCTCGGCTGACCGGTGCTAAAATGAAGAAGTCGGGAGGTTTTCTTGGCGCAACAAGGAACGCACGCCTTAGCTCTTCCGCCGATCGCGTTGATCGCGGTTTACGCGGCCGTTATCGTTGCCCCGCTTGGCTTGGCATACGCGCAAGGCCTTCCGCCGCGGCACTGGCAGGATGAGCTCTCCTCCGGCCTCGCCATGGTGGCGTTTGCCGGGGTGATGATGGAGTTTCTGCTCTCGGGCCGCTTCAGGGCGATATCCGGGCGCATCGGGATCGACGCGACCATGCGCGTTCATCAGCTCATGGCACGTGCCTTCGTCGTCTTTCTTCTCGTGCATCCCTTCATGTATGTGACCCCGATCCTCGCTGGCTCCCGGCCCTGGGACACCACGGGCCAAGCCTCCCTCGGCCTCACGCCGACGACTTTCATCACCGGGGTGATCGCCTGGGTCGCGCTGATGGTTCTGGTGGCGTTCGCCATCTTCCGCGAGCAGCGCAAGGGCAGTTATGAAGGCTGGCGCGCCGCGCATGGCTTTATTGCCGTGATGGTTGCCGGATTCGGCGCGCATCATACGATGGAAGCCGGGCGCTACAGCGCGCATCCGTGGCTCGCGAGCTTCTGGTTCGCTTTGCTCGGGCTCGCGGCCGCGACGCTGCTGTGGGTTTATCTCGTCAAGCCGCTGGCAAAGATGCGCCAGCCCTACGCGGTGCGCTCCGTGACGCCGGCTGCGGACAAGACATGGGCGCTGGAGATCGCGCCGGACAAGGGTGAGGCCGTCAAATTCGATGCCGGCCAGTTCTGCTGGCTGACCGTGGGGCATAGCCCGTTTTCGCTCAGTGAGAATCCGTTTTCGATCGCGTCGGCCCCGTCAAGCCGTGACCACCTGTCGTTCATCATCAAGGAAATGGGGGATTTTACGGGGCAGGTGGGCCAGGTTGCGCCAGGCACGCGCTGTTACATCGACGGGCCGCACGGGCATCTGCGCATTGGTGACAGCCGCGCGCCGGGCGTGTGTCTGATTGCCGGTGGCGTCGGCATCGCCCCGATCCTCGGTATCCTGCGCGAATTGCACGCCACCCGCGATCCGCGCCCGATCGTGCTGCTCTATGGAAACAGCGTCAGGGCGCATATCGTGGCGGAAGCGGAGTTGCGCGCGATGCAAGCGGATATCGATCTCGACGTCGATTTCGTGCTTGCAAAGCCTCCGCCTGACTGGGATGGCCACACCGGCCTGATCGACGAAGGCTTGTTGCGGCGCGTCGTGGAGCGGCCGGAGGCGACATCATGGCGATACATCATCTGCGGTCCGCAGGCGATGATCGAACGGGTGGAAAAGGCGCTGATGGCGTTCGGCGTCCCCAGCCAGAACGTCGTCTCCGAGCAATTCTATTATGATTGAGGGCACGACATGACCCGCCGCGAGAGCATTCAGGCAATTTGCTGGTCGATCACTGTGCTCACGCTGGTCGCCGTGGTCGTTTTCGCGCTGCGCTGAAGCTTTTTGGGCACCGGTTTTTGTCGCAGGGCTCCCGACATGCGGAGGGCGACGTATCGGACGCTAGCGTCCTGGTTCAGAGAAATCGGAATCAGAGGACCCGCTCTAAGTTATTGTTAGGTCGCATTTTGGTCGCTTCGCGCCCGCCTTCGGCTCCGGACGCAAAACCGGTTCCCACTTTTGCTGAAAATGCTCTAGCGCTCAGTCGCGGTTCGGTGGAATCGCGATGACATCGACGGGCGAAGCACGGAGCACGGCCTCGGCCACGCTGCCGATCAGCGCCCTGGAGAGCGCGGACCTTCCGCGCGTGCCGACGGCTATCAAGTCGGCAGACATCTCACGCGCCTGATCCAGGATCGCGTTGGCGGGGCTGGTCTCATCATGGCGTGTCAGCTTTGCCGCACTGCCGACATCGAAGTCGCGGAGGAAACGCGCGAGCGCGCTCGCCGCTTCCGTCTCCGCCTCGCGAAGATACTCCTGTTGGCCCTCAGAACCCATCGACCCCCCGAACGCCAGCCTGAGCGCTGGCGCGTCAAAGACATGCAGGATCGATAACCGCCCAGCGATTGGCAGGCCGAGAGAGAGAAGCGCAGCAAGCGCCTTGCCCGAAGGCTCCGACAACTCGGTGGCGAACAGCACATTGCGATAAGGCCCGGCGGCAGATGCATTCGCCATCAGAACTGGCAGTGTCGCGGCGCGTATCGTGCGCTCCGCCGTGGTGCCGACGAAGATGTCGCGCAGGACCTGCCTGCGGTGTGGTCCGACCACCAGGAGGTCAGGCGATATATCCTGGGTTGCCTGGGCGATGCCGTTGGAGGGTTCGCCAAGGATCACCTGATATGAACAGTCAACGCCGTCCACATCGCGCAGCGTCGCCGACTGCTCGCTCAACAGCTTTACGGCGGCGGCGTGTTCGCTCTCGATAATGCGGCGCGGCTGGTCATCGTCGATCGCGTGGACGAGCCAGAGCTTGGCCCCGGTCTGCTTGCCCAGAAGTGTCGCACGGCGCAAGGCGCGGTCCGAGCGCTCGGAGAAATCTGTCGCCACGAGAATTTTTTGCATCCGCACCGCCTTTCAGCACAGCATCGCGACCATCTCGCGAGCCTGCACGCCGCAATTTTTCTTTCCAGTCCTGCCCGGCGTCGATATTTTCCGATATACCGAAGTATAACAATACCTGAACGCCGGAACATGTCTCCAGCATAATAGGATACATTTCCAATTTCCGGAACTCGGTCGGCCCGCAGTGGAAATCTGGCCATAGCGACATTCCGCCGCTATTCCGGGCCGCACCGCCTACGAAAGAATGGGATCGTCCCCTCCTCGTAATCCTCACCAAGGCATTCATGGAACCGATCACTCAGTCCGCATTCGGAGAAGTCGCCGCGCTCTTGGTCATGGCCGCGGCGATCGGCTTTCTCGGCATCATTCTTCGTCAGCCCTTGATCGTGAGCTTCATCGCGGTGGGGCTGATCGCCGGCCCGTCCGGCTTCGATGTCGTACGCTCGGACGAACAGATCAGCCTTATGTCCCAACTCGGGATCGCGGTGCTTCTGTTTCTCGTCGGCATCAAGCTCGATGTGAAGCTGATCCGCTCGCTCGGTCCGGTGGCGCTGCTGACGGGCCTTGGCCAGGTCGCGTTCACGTCGATCTTTGGCTATTTCATTGGCCTCGCGCTCGGCCTCGACCACATCACGAGCCTCTACATTGCGGTGGCGCTGACATTTTCCTCGACGATCATCATCGTCAAGCTGCTCTCCGACAAGCGCGAGATCGACTCGCTGCACGGGCAGATCGCGCTGGGGTTCCTGATCGTGCAGGACCTGGTGGTCGTGCTGGCAATGATCGTGCTGTCGGCCATCGGGATCGGTGCGGGTGATGCGCAAGCTGGCGGACACGGCGGATCGGGGAGCGTGGTGGTCTTGCTGGCATCGGGGCTAGCGATGGTGGCGCTGGTCGTTCTGTTCGTGCGCTATGTCGCCAACCCGCTGACCGAAAGGCTCGCGCGCGCGCCGGAATTGCTGGTGATCTTCGCGATCGCGCAGGCGGCCATGTTCGCCGCGGTTGGCGATTTCGTCGGCCTCGGCAAGGAGGTGGGCGGCCTTTTGGCGGGCATTTCGCTGGCTTCGACGCCCTATCGCGAGACGATCGCCGCCCGCCTCGCGCCGCTGCGTGACTTCCTCCTGCTGTTCTTCTTCATCGCCCTGGGTTCGACGCTGGATCTCTCGCTGCTCGGCGCGCATGTCTCGGGCGCGATCGTCTTCTCGCTCTTCGTGCTGATTGGCAACCCGCTGATCGTGCTCGCGATCATGGGCGCAATGGGCTATCGCAAGCGCACCGGCTTCCTCGCCGGTCTCACGGTGGCGCAGATCAGCGAGTTCTCCCTGATCTTTATAGCCATGGGGGTCTCGCTCGGGCATGTCACGCAGGACGCGCTTGGCCTCGTTACCATGGTCGGTCTCGTGACCATCGCCGCTTCGACATACATGATTACCTACTCGCACCAGCTCTACGCCGTGTTCGAGCCGCTACTCGGCATATTCGAGCGCCGGGGCACGCCGAGCGAGCCGGACCATGCGGACATGAATCGCGGTCAAACTCACGACATCCTGATCTTCGGTCTGGGTCGCCTGGGCACGGCCATCGGTATGCGGTTGCAGAAGCACGGCGTCCGGGTGCTT
>CAYFVF010000121.1:0-5684 GCA_964346335.1 uncultured Hyphomicrobiaceae bacterium | reverse complement strand
GAGAGCGATCCGGAAATCGCTGAAGCCGTTTCGCTCGAACTGAAGCGCCAGCGCGAGGAAATCGAGCTGATCGCGTCGGAGAACATCGTCTCGCAGGCCGTGCTGGAAGCTGTCGGCTCGGTGCTGACCAACAAGTATGCCGAAGGCTATCCCGGCAAGCGTTATTATGGCGGCTGCCAGTATGTCGACATCGCCGAGAACCTTGCGATTGATCGCGCCACGCGGCTGTTCGGCTGCGGCTACGCCAATGTCCAGCCCAACTCCGGCAGCCAGGCGAACCAGGCGGTATTTCTCGCGCTGATCAAGCCGGGGGACACGATCATGGGCCTGAGCCTCGATGCGGGCGGCCACCTGACGCACGGCGCGCCGCCCAACGTCTCGGGCAAGTGGTTCAACGCTATCCACTACGGCGTGCGCAAGGAGGATGCGCTCATCGACTATGACCAGGTCGAGGCGCTCGCCAAGGAGCACCGCCCAAAGATCCTGCTGGCCGGCGGCTCGGCCTATCCGCGCCAGATCGATTTCGCCCGCTTCCGCGAAATCGCCGACAGCGTGGGCGCCTATTTCATGGTCGACATGGCGCATTTCGCCGGGCTGGTCGCGGCCGGCCTGTATCCCAGCCCGTTCCCGCACGCGCATGTCGCCACCACGACCACGCACAAGACCCTGCGCGGCCCGCGCGGCGGCATGATCCTGACCAACGACGCCGATCTTGCGAAAAAGTTCAACTCCGCCGTGTTTCCCGGGATGCAGGGCGGGCCGCTGATGCACGTGATCGCCGGCAAGGCGGTGGCATTTGGCGAGGCGCTGCGCCCGGAGTTCAAGGTTTACTCGCAGGCGGTGATCGACAACGCCAAGGCGATGGGCGAGACGCTCAAAAGCGGCGGCCTCGACATCGTCTCCGGCGGCACCGATACGCATGTCATACTCGTCGATCTGCGGCCTAAGGGCGTCACCGGACGCGCGGCGGAAGCGGCACTCGGGCGCGCGCACATCACCTGCAACAAGAACGGCGTGCCGTTCGATCCGGAGAAGCCGACAGTGACATCGGGCATCCGGCTGGGCTCACCTGCGGGGACCACGCGCGGCTTCCGCGTGGCCGAATTCCAGGCGGTGGGCGAAATGATCCTTGAAGTGCTCGACGGGCTCGCGCGCAATGGCGCGCAGGCCAATCACGATGTCGAAGACGCTGTAAAGCGCCGCGCGCTGGATTTGTGCAGCCGTTTCCCGATATACTAACGATTATCGAGGCGTCACGAAATTCGGACAGCCCCGGGCGCGCTCGGGGCTGTTTGACGCGTATACAGCCAACCCCGGGAGCGACGCCGCAAGCCCGCTTTACCGGCGACAGGTTCTTTATCCATGAGATGCCCTTTCTGCGGAGCACTGAATACACAGGTTAGGGATTCGCGCCCCGCCGAGGATAACGGCGCCATCCGCCGCCGGCGCTTCTGCGGCGAATGCGGCGGCCGATTCACCACCTTCGAGCGCATCCAGCTGCGCGAACTCACCATCATCAAGCGCAATGGCCGGCGCGTGCCCTTCGACCGCGACAAGCTGGCGCGCTCCATCCAGATCGCCGCGCGCAAACGCGCCGTTGACCCCGAACGCATTGACCAGCTCGTCAGCAGCATCGTCCGGCGCATGGAAAGCTCGGGCGAGCCGGAGATCAGCAGCCAGCGCATCGGCGAACTTGTCATGGAAGGGTTGAAAGCGCTCGATGACGTCGCCTATGTCCGATACGCCTCGGTCTACAAGAACTTCCGCGAGCCGAGCGATTTCGCCGACCTCCTGAGCGAGCTTTCGCAAAAAGGCTTCGCCCGCGCGGACGACAAACCGGATGAGCGATAATACGCCAGCCTCTGCAGCCCTTGCCACGACCGTCGATGATCTTGCCACGCGCCGTGTCACGCCGATGCGCCTGGCGCTGCGCGCCGCCGTGGGCGCGCTAGGGCAGACCTGGCCGAACCCGGCGGTTGGCGCGGTCGTGGCGCATGAGCCGAGCGGCGTGATCCTCGGCGTCGGCGGGACCGCCAAGGGCGGCCGCCCCCACGCGGAGGTGATGGCGCTGCGCATGGCCGGCGGGGCCGCGCGCGGCGCCAGTATGTTCGTGACGATGGAGCCGTGCTGCCATTACGGCAAGAGCCCGCCCTGCGTCGAGGCAATCGCGGCGGCAGGTATCAAGCGCGTGATCTATGCCGTGGAAGACCCCAATCCGCTCGTCGCCGGCAAGGGGCTGGGTGCGCTACGGGCCGAGGGCGTTGAGGTGCGCCGGGCCGCCGACATCATCGAGGCGCACTGGGTGTCGCTTGGCCATATCCTGCGCATGCGTGAAAACCGGCCCTTCGTCCAGATCAAGCTGGCGGTCGGCGCGGATGGCCTTGTTCCGCGTGGCGGCGGCAAGCCGGTGTTCGTCACCAGCGAAACAGCCCGGGCACGCGGACATCTCATGCGTGCGCGTACGGACGCGATCCTCGTGGGCAACGGCACCGTCAAGGCCGACGACCCGACGCTGACCTGCCGCCTGCCCGGCCTTGGCTGGCGCTCGCCAGTTCGCGTGGTGCTGGCGCGGCGCGCGGACCTGTCGCACGACAGCGCGCTGGCCCGCTCCGCCGGGGCGCATCCGGTCTGGGTGCTTCATGGTGTCGATGCCCCGGCGGATAACGTCGCGCGGCTGCGTTCGATCGGCGTGGAGTGCTTGTCCTGCGCGCTCACCCCGGATGGGCGGCTCGCTCCCGGCAGCGTCCTTCAGGTGTTGAGCGAGCGCGGCATCACGCGGCTGATGATCGAGGGCGGGCCGTCGGTGGCGCGGGCGTTTCTCGATGCCGGCTATGTTGATGAATTGGCGCTGTTTCAGGGCGCGCGGCCAGCAGGGCCGAGCGGTCTCGCGCCGTTCCCGCCGGATGGTGCCGAGATGATCTCCGCGCACGCCGACCTCGTTCTCCATGAGGACCGCAACCTGGGGCCCGACCGCTTCACGCTTTATCGCAATCAACGGCGCATGGACCATGTTTACCGGGATTATCACTGACATTGGCACGGTGACGGCGCGCGCGGATGGCCGCTTTCACATCGCCTGCGCTTATGCGCCCGACACGATCGCGATCGGAGCCTCGATCGCGTGTGACGGCTGCTGCCTCACCGTGACCGAGGTGGCCCCGCGCGCGGAGGGCGGCGCGGTGTTCGCGGTCGACGTCTCGCACGAGACACTGTCGCGCACCACGCTTGGCGACTGGACAGAAGGCCGGCGGATCAACCTGGAGCGCTCGCTGCGCCTCGCCGATGAACTGGGCGGGCATTTGGTGACCGGCCATATCGACGCGGTCGCGCGGATCGCTGAAGCCAAGCCCGATGGCGACTCCGTGCGCTACGAGATCGAGGCCCCGCCGGAGGTCGCGCCGTTCATCGCGCCGAAAGGCTCGATCGCGCTCGATGGCACGTCACTGACGGTCAACGAAGTCTCCGGCACCCGCTTTGGCGTGAACCTGATTCCCCATAGCCTTTCAGTCACCACTTGGGGCGAAAAGCGCGCGGGCGATTTGTTAAATCTGGAAATCGATATGCTGGCGCGTTATGTAGCGCGCTTGTTGGAAGCGCAACGCGACGGGCTGACGACTTAGCGAGGCTGGAACCCGTTTTGCCCCGCAACCTGAGCAGATACGGCCTTGGCGCGGATGCGCCTCGCCGGAAAGACGACATCCATGAGCGCGACTTCGCCCGGAGACGGGCCCCCAGCGCCCGCGATCCTGATCGTGGAAGCGCGGTTTTATGACGACATCGCCGATGCCCTGTTTGACGGCGCCCGAGCCGAAATCGCCCGGCGCGGCGGCACCTGCGAGCGCATTCAGGTGCCCGGCGTGCTGGAAGCGCCGCAAGCCGTGGCGATTGCCCACAGGGCGGGGCTGCTACCCATGCGCGCGCACGCGGGCGGCTATGATGGTTGCGTGGCGCTGGGGTGCGTGATCCGCGGCGAGACATCGCATTACGACATTGTCGCGGGGGAAAGTGCGCGGGCGCTGATGGATCTCGCGACGAAGCACGCGATCCCGATCGGCAACGGCATCCTGACGGTGGAAAACCACGCACAGGCTATGGAGCGCGCCCGGCCGGACCGGCGCAACAAGGGCGCGGGCGCTGCGGCGGCCTGCCTCGATCTGGTCGCGCTGGCGCGGCGCTTGCACGTAACCCAATAGGCGTTTCGCCACGAAAGTCTCATGTCCGATCCCGCGAAACCATCCCGCCGCCGATCCATTGCGCGAAGCGCCGCGCGCCTCGCCGCTGTCCAGGCGCTTTACCAGATGAACGCCACGCAGATCGCGCTGGACGATGTCATCACCGAGTTCACGTCCTTCCGCTTCGGTCAGCGCGGCGGCCTTGGCGACACGGCGGACAGCGATATGCCGCCCCCCGATGAGACCTTCTTTGCGGATCTGCTGCGCGGCGTGGTGAACGAACAAGAGCGCATCGACGGACTGATTGGCGCGCATCTGCCCGAGGGCTGGCGGCTGGCCCGGCTGGACAGCACGCTGCTGGCGATCCTGCGCGCGGGCGCCTACGAATTGATTGCGCGTCAGGACGTTCCGTTTAAGGTGGTCATCAACGAATATGTCGAGGTGACCCACGCCTTTTTCGGCGGCGACGAGTCCGGGCTGGTCAACGGCATTCTCGACAAACTGGCCCACAAGCTGGGCCGCAACCCGGCGCAGCAGCAAGACGCGGGCTGAGCCCGCGCAAGGATCAGGAGGCACCACGCCGTGGCGGTCTACACGGTTCACACGCCCGACAACGGCGATCTTCGCGAAGGCGGCAACCTCGGGGCTTATGCCGAGCGCATCGTGTTCGTGCCGGAGCGCTTTTCGGTGCTGGCCATGCTGTTCGCCCTGCCCTGGCTGCTGGTGCACCGGCTCTGGCTGGCGACGCTGGCTTATATCGCGCTCGTGATTGCGCTCAACGCGCTGGGCGCTGCGCTGGGGCTGAGCCAACAGGTGCTGGGCTTTTTTACGCTCGCGCTCTCGGTGCTCGTCGGGTTCGAGGCCCAGAACCTGCGCCGGCTCGCGCTAGAGCGCTCCGGTTACAAGCTGGCCGGGATCGTCGCCGCGGCAAACCGGCAAGAGGCCGAGCACAAGTTCTTTGCTGAGTGGCTGCGCACACACGCTGCCCCCGCCCAGCCGGAACGCCCGGACCAGAGCGCTATCGCCGCCACGCCGTGACGTTTCCATGACGCTCATTATCGACTACGGCTCCGGCAACCTGCATTCCGCCGCCAAGGCGTTTGAACGCGCCGCGCGCGAGAGCGGCGCGAACGCGCCCGTATCGATTTCGAGCGATCCCGAGGATGTGCGGCGCGCAGAGCGGATCGTGTTGCCGGGCGTGGGCGCCTTCGCCGATTGCCGCGCAGGGCTGGAACGCATCGACGGGATGCTGGAGGCGCTGGAGGAGACGGCAAGGCGGCGCGCCCGGCCCTTTCTGGGGATCTGCGTCGGGATGCAGCTCATGGCCGAGCGCGGGCTGGAACACGGCGACTGGCCGGGGCTTGGGTGGATCGCCGGCCCGACGCAGCGCATCGCGCCCGCTGATCTGGCGCTGAAAATCCCGCACATGGGCTGGAACACGCTGGAAACGCCGCGCAAGCATCCCCTGTTCGCGGGCATACCGACCGGGCCGCGGGGCTGGCACGCCTATTT
>CAYFVF010000120.1:0-5741 GCA_964346335.1 uncultured Hyphomicrobiaceae bacterium | reverse complement strand
GCGCCGCGATCGCGGCGCACCGGGATCATCCCCAGCTTGCGCGCGAATTGCCCATACAGCGGAATGCGCATCAGCTCTTCCTTCAGGATAACCGCGGGCGCCGGCAGAAAGACCATTGGCGCGATGGTGTCCCAGGCGGACTGATGCTTGGCGGCGACGATGTATCCGCCCTCCGGCAAGCGCTCGCGTCCGCGCACCTCGATCCGCACCCCGGCGATGACCCGCAACAAAGCGACGATCGTGCGCGAATGGAGCTTCCATGCCCACATCACCCAGCTTCGCGGGGCCAGGAACAGGGGCAGGGCAAACACCATGAACAGGATTGTCGTGAGATAGAATGCGGCATGAAACGCCAGGGAGCGAGCCACGGCGCCTCCTTACTCGGCCAGTGGATCGAAACAGCCACGCACGCCCTGGTAGACCGCCCCGCCGGCCATGATGCGCACGCTCGCGCAGCGCCCCACGCTCGCCAGATACTTGACGAACTCGCTCACCAGCAGGCGAAACGTGCCCGAATGCGCCCACCATTCATCCAGCCGCAGTCGCTCCGGTACAACCGGGTAGGGGATCAGCCGGAGATCGGGCAGCGCCCGGCGCAACTCCACCAGTCCACGCGGCATGTGATAGCTCGACGTAACCACGATCACAGAGCGAAAGCCCCGCCTTGCCAGCCAGCGCCGCGTTTCATTGGCATTCTCGATGGTGTTGCGCGCGTTGCGGTCGAGGTCGATACAGCAGTCGAACAGCCGCTCGGCTTCCGGGTTGATGCGCCGGAGCATGTCGCCGGTGGTTTTCGGATGAACGCCCGAGATCAGCAGCCGGCGCCCGCGTCCATCCGCCAGCAACCGCACGGCTTCGCTCACGCGCGAATCGCCGCCGGTGAGAACGACGATGGCATCGGCCTTGAGCGCACTGCCCGGCGCGATCTTTTGGATCTGGCTGATGAAGATCAGCAGACCGACCGCGAATAACACCGCCAGCAGTAGCGCGACGCGAACCCCCCAGCGCAACAGCGGCAAAATGCTGCCGGACCGCGCGGAGCGCAACTTCTCGATCTGTTCATCATTGCGCGTTCGCATGGAGTTCAGCCTGCGCCAAAAGGGGATGGCCACACGTGCGCCGTCGCAACAGTTCCGGCGTCGACGGTCCCACCGCTTACGCGACTATACCGCGCGATCACATTGAAAACACTGCGGCAACTGCTCAACGATCCTGCGCGTCGAGGATATGATAAACGCCAAAGCGAGACGTTATACGGCAAATTGCGGCAACAACCACGACGACGACCACCAAAAATACGTAGCCGAGCCAATCAAGCGTGCCTGCGCCCACAAGCCGGCGAAGCTCGGCATCAGTCGCCGGAGATGCGCCCAGGACCGAGGGCAGCAGCGGAAACACCAGAAACACCAGCGCCGCAAGCCCGGCTCCGGCCGCGCCTGCCAGGACACCCAGCGTCTGGAAATGCTTCTCGAATTGCCCCGCGATAAAACGGTCGCGCGCGCCGACGAAATGCAACACCTCGACGATGTCGCGGTTCGAGGCCATCGCACTGCGCGTCGCGGAAACGATGATTGCCACTGTCGCCAACGCCACCAGCAGGATCACACCCAGTCCGGCGATCGCGAGCGTGCCGGTGACGCTGCGGATTTGCGCTTGCCAGCGGCTGTGATCATCGAGCACGGCGCCTTCGAACTCGCTTTCGAGCGCGACGCCAAGCGTCGGCAGGTCGGGCGGATCGTCCCGGTCAAGCTGCACGGCAATGAGCCGGGGCAGCGGCAGCGCGTTCAGCCCGTCGACATCGCCCAGCCAGGGCTCGACCAGCGCATTTGTCTCCGCCTGCGAGAGCACCCGCACCTCGCTAATGCCGATCTGCTTGGACAGAAAATCACGGATGTCCACAAGTTTTTCCTCGGTGACATCCGCACCGTCGCCACCGCGCACCTGGACGGTCACCTCACTCGCCATGTCCTGCAGCCACGCGGAGGCCGACTGGTTGATGAGGTAGACAACGCCGGTCGTCAGGCTCGCAAGGAACGCCATGATGGTGATGACCACGACCAGCGAGCGGCCCGTGACAGAGCGCGGCGGCACGATCGGCGAAGTGCGCAGCGCCAGCTTCGGCACCGCCAGCGGCTGCTCGCGGATCACGGCGGGAAGCGAATTGCGCATCGTGTCGACGTTCATGGTGGACCTTACCCGACGATCTGAACCGTGCCGCGCTCCAGCTGCAGGCGCGGCGCGCCGAACTGGCGCATGAGCTGATAATCATGGGTTGCGATGATGACCGAGGTGCCCAACCGGTTCAGTTCAACGAACAGGCGCAGCAGACGACGGGCCATTTGCGGGTCGACGTTACCCGTGGGCTCGTCGGCGAGCAACAATTCCGGCTTGCCGATCACCGCCCGCGCGATCGCGGCGCGCTGTTTCTCACCGCCCGACAGCACCGGCGGATAGGAATCCATGCGGTTTCCGAGCCCCACCCATTTCAACAGCTCGGTGACGTCATCGCGGTATTCCGAGGGCTTGCGCCCGTGCACGCGCAGCGGCAACGAGATGTTTTCCCACGTGGTCATGTGATCGAGCAGGCGGAAATCCTGGAAAACGATGCCGATTCGCCCGCGCGTCTTCGCGCGTTCTTCCGGAACCAGGTTGGTCGTGTTCTTGCCAAACAGGTGAACCGCGCCGCGCGTGGGCTTCAGCGACATGAAAAGAAGACGCAACAGCGTGGATTTGCCCGCACCCGAGGGCCCGGCCAGAAAATAGAACGAGCCGGGCAACAGGTCAAAGCTGACATCCTGCAGCACGTCCTCGCCCTCGTCATAGCGCAAGGCGACATTCTCGAAGCGGATCACCGCGCTCTCCCGCTGGTTGATGGATCGAGGATTGTTGCTATTGGTTGTGGTTTTCTCACCGCTTTGCCTTATTGGTATCAACCAAATTTGGCATTTACACGGGTAAAGGCCGGGGTGGAAGCCCCGCCGTGAGACGGAACACAGCGAGAGACGGCAAGATGGAATTCCGGTGCCCCGCCTGCAACACGAGTTATCGCGTCCCCGTGCGCATCAATCAACAAGTGCGCTGCGCGCGCTGCAACCATGTGTGGCGTGTTGCCGAAACGGATTTCGTGTTCACCGACCAGGACGACGAAAACGAAAGCGAGATGCCCGAAGCGTTTTCCGCCCCCGGCTCGGATGATGAATACAGTAACGCCCACGAGGACCCACGGGCTCAAGCCTCCGCCCCGCAAGTTGATGACGATCTGTCCGACATGCTGGAGCGGCGCGAGATCTGGCCGAATGCGCGGGAAGACCGGCCAGCCGCATCGGCTTGGGCACAAGACGTGGCCGACGAGACGCGGGCGGATTTTGGCGCGGACGAAAGCGGAGCCTACCCCGGCGCTGCTCATGATGACAACGCGCGGGACCATGATGTGTCTCAGGCCGGCATGGAACCGGATACCGAGCCGCGCCACAGCACGTTCCATGACAATGACCCCGCTCCAACCGCGGATGCCCCTCATACTCTGGACCAACAGATTGCTGATGGCTGGTTTTCACGCGCGGACGCCGAGGATGGCGCCGGACAGCCACAAAGCGAAGCGCATGCCGCCGCTTTCGAGCGCATCATGGAAGGCATCGAGGAGGTCATCTCCGAGGGCGGGAATCGCGACACGAATACCTCGGCCGAGCCGGTTTCACCATCGGCGGATGACCCGCTGAGCGCTTTGCTGGACGGCGCGCGCGGCCAGGGGCTGGAAGAACCCGACGAGCGCACGCAACACCCGCAGCCAGAGGGCAATGACCCGTGGCAGGGAAAGGTCGTGCATCTGAGCGCACGCGGCGCAGCGGCAGGCCGTGACGCGACCCAACGGAATGAGGCCGAAGACGACGAACGCAGCGCCGATGTTCCCATGGCCGAGTTGATCGACAAGCTCGCTCCGGGCGCGCAAGAGACCGCTGACGACAACACAACTGAGCGGGGCGTCGAGCCAGCGGAGGCCGCCGACATGCCATGGGTTTCGACGCTACCGGCCAACCTGGAGGATATCGCGGCGGACGAGACCGCTTCAACGGTGGAAACAACCGCAGCGGAGGCATCGGCCGGCTGGGACGATAATAGCTATCATGACCCGGCACATGAGGCCGCGCAGCGTGAAAGCCTGGCCTTCGACCCCAACCAGGACGATTTCGACGACCACGATGAGGATGAGCGGGACACAGCGTTTTACCCGGCGTCAGAACCGGTCAACGACCGTGGCGGCCCTCTTCGCCACCCCGATGCGGATGCCGAGCCCGGACGCGGCCAAAACAACATCTCGTGGCGCGAAGATCGCACGGATATATTCACGCAGGCCAACGACCAGTCCGACCACGAGCCGCTGGCAGCCCGAGCGCATCTCGATCCGGAGGACGATGACGCCTTGCTCGCTGAATATGACTTTGGCGATGATGAAGCGGACGCGACACCGCATCCCGAGCCGGAACGGCGCGGCGCCGGGACGCTGACGATCGTGGCCGCCTGGGCATTATTCCTGATCATCGTGGCCGCGGCGGGCGTGAGCACGATCAGCTTTCGCAACCAGATCGCGGGGGCGCTTCCGGCCGCCGCGCCGGTTTATGCCGCTGTCGGCTTCCCGGTCGATGAGGCGCCGCTGGCCCTTGATGATGTCAGCTATGCCCTGCAAGGCGAGCCACCGGAGGTCCTCACGCTGAACGGGCGCGTCACCAACGTTAGCAACGAACTGATCGAGATGCCGGACCTTAAAATCCGCGTGCGTGACGAGGCCGACGAGACTCTGGTGGAGGACGAGCGCTTTCTCGGCAAGGCCGCGCTTCTACCCGGCGAGACGATGGATTTCAGCGTCAACCTGGAGGTGCAGGCCGAGCGCCTGCGGACGGTTGAGTTGCGATTTTGAACACCGAGCCGGCGGCGAAACAGTAACGCGTAGGCAGTGTCCATGAGTATTCCGACAGCCTACCGTGGTTTGAGCCAAGCTGGAGATTGGCTATGGCTCAGTGAGGGCGATATTGTCGATTTCTATACCTTCCCCTGCTCTACGCGGATGGTGATCGCGCAACTTCCGGGTGACAGACTGTGGGTGTGGTCGCCGGTTCGCCTCAATAGCCGCCTCCGCGATGAAGTGAATGCGCTGGGAACACCGGACCATCTGGTGAGCCCCAATCTCCTCCATCATCTCTACCTTCAGGAATGGAAAGCCGAATGGCCTTCGGCGAAGATCTGGGGGCCGGCTTCAACCATCTTGAAGCGCGGCGATCTTAGCTTCGAAGCGCCGCTAGAACATGATCCGCCTGCGGCTTGGGCGAGCGAGATTGACCAAGTCTGGTTTCGCGGCTCGCGTGTCATGGATGAAGTGGTGTTCTTCCACAAACCATCGCGCACCGTTATCTTCGCCGATCTGACAGTCAATTTTTCGGAGCATTTCCTCCGAGCGCATTGGTCGTGGTGGAGGCGGGTGATTGCCCATCGGTGTGGCATCGTCGAAGGCCGTGGCTATGCCCCGCTTGAGATGCGGCTGACATGGTTCGATCGAACGCAAGCACGCTTCGCGCTTGAAAAGGTGCTCGCGTCGAACCCCGAGCGCGTAGTTATGGCTCACGGAGAGTTGGTCGAGAGCGCCGCGACCGGGTATCTCCGACAGGCCTTTCGTTGGCTTGATTGAAGCGCCCTATTCCGCCGGCGTAGCGATCGCCTCCGGCTCCGCCTCGCGCAGATAGTGCGGA
>CAYFVF010000119.1:0-5784 GCA_964346335.1 uncultured Hyphomicrobiaceae bacterium | reverse complement strand
CAAGGAATCTGCTTTGCTGAGCTAACTCAATGTCCTAATTGGGTTTTCAGCCTAGGCTGGCCCCGGGGCCAAGCCATGCTGCCGATCTCAGCGTTGCTGAATGCGCCGGCACTCGATCGCGGCGTCAGATTGCAACCAGGCACGTGGAAATCAGATGATCTCCAGAGATTGTTTGCATTCTGGTGGCGGAAATATCCTGTCTAGCGCAGCGAGATCTTCGCCAGTCAAGTGAACGTCCAGCGCAGCACGGTTCTCCTTGACGTGGACCGTTGTCCCCGCCTTGGGGATAGCGACAACGCCCTCGCGCTGGAGCAACCACGCGATCGCAACTTGTGCGGCGGTCGCACCGTGCCCATCAGCCACGCTCTTCAAGCCGGGATGGTCGAGGATCCGGCCCTGCTCGATCGGCGAATAGGCCATGATAGGCAGGCGATGCTCGCGCGCCCAGGGCAGAAGATCCCACTCGATACCGCGTCGCGACAAGTTATACAGCACCTGGTTTGCCTGGACCGCGCCGCCCCCGGACAGGCCACTGAGATCTTCCAGATCCGGCACGTCGAAATTGCTGACGCCCCAATTCCGGATCTTCCCCGCCTCGGTCAGGGCTGCGAAGCCCTCGATAGTTTCGGAAAGCGGGATGCGGCTGCGCCAGTGCAGCAGGTAGAGGTCGAGCCGGTCAGTGCCAAGCCGCTTCAGGCTCTTCTCGCAGGCCGCGATCACGTCCCTCTTCGCGGCGTTGCTCGGCAGTGCCTTGCTGACCAGAAAGACCTCGTCCCGGCGTCCGGCCAGCGCCTCGCCCACCAGCTCCTCCGATGCGCCGCTGCCATACATTTCAGCGGTGTCGATCAGCCTCATGCCAAGGTCGATCCCGAGGCGCAGCGCGTCGATCTCTTCTTTACGGCGCAGACGGTCGTCCCCCATGAACCATGTTCCCTGCCCCAGCGCCGGCATCTGGTCGCCGGATGGCAGCTTGACCATTGGGACGGCGGATGCAGACATGTTCAATCTCCTTGCGAATTCGCGAGCGTCCTTGCAGACAACGCCCAAGCATTCTGACAACTTGCGATCGCCGTCGATCGGTGAATGAGCGTATCGTTTGCCAATGCCTCCACCACGAACGCCGTGAGATCAATGCGCCGCTTGCGGTTTCTGGCAAGCCCCCGGATCACTCATAAGGCGCTCCTCGTACAAACGGCCCACACTTTGACCTTCCTCCAGGGCGCCTTCATCAAAAGCGGCCTCCGGTTTTGCGTCCGGTCCCGCAGGCGGGCGCGAAGCGACCGGAGTGCGATCAAACGAGAACTCAGGGTGTGTTCCGCGGTTCGGAATTCATTGATCATGCGCCACGAATAGACCTCCTTGCGATCCTTCGAGTGATGCCAATCGCAGGAGAAATCCAGCCGTGCGCCGGGCTCGGCGGCATCGAGGACGGTCCGCGCCATTCCTGCCACTTAGCCGTTGACGCCCACGGATGGCGAGAAACGTCGGCATGCCAAGGCAGACCTTCACGGAAGCGGCGTCATGCCGCGATGCCGGCCTGTCCCGGTAGTCTAAGGCGGGCTTCGATGACCCGTAGAAGCACCGTGATCGTCCCGGATAACACCAGGTAGAGCAGGATGGCATACAGGAAAACTTCCAGACTGTAAGTGCGTGCGAAAATCGTGCGCGTCTGTCCCATCAGATCGAGCACGGTGATCGTGGACACCAGCGCGCTCCCCTTCAGCAGCAGGATGACCTCGTTCGAATAGGCGGGCCAGGCGACGCGCAGCGCCTGGGGGAGCACGATACGCCGCATCCGCGTCCATGAACTCATCCCCGCCGCCACGGCTGCGTCGATCTGGCCGCGGGGGATGTTGACGATCCCGCCGCGAAAGATTTCCGCGGAGTAGGCCGACGTGTTGATTGTCAGCACGATCAAACCAACCGTGTAGCCATCGCGAAACAGCGGCCACAGCGGTCCCAAACCGTCCGGCCCAAGCGACCCGAGGCCGAAATAAAAGACCCAGAGCTGAACGAGCAGGGGCGTACCTCGGAAGACGTAGGTGTAACCATAGGCTGGCACGCTCAGAATGCGCAGGCCAGACGTCCGCGCCGCGGCGAGGGCAATGGCGATGAAAAAGCCCATGACCGTCGACAGGAGCAGCAGTTCGATACTGATGAAGAACCCGTCCATGAACCTTGGACAGTACTCGGCGAAGGTCGGCGTCGAGAGCGGCTTGAGTGACGCGCAGACACTGTCGGACAGCCAGAGCTTCGCGTTCAGGTAAGCGCGGGACACACTTTCCATCGTCAGACCCTCGCCGCCCCGCGCTGGGCGCGCTGCTCCAACCGGTCGCGCACGATGTCCGACAGCCCCGTCAGCACAAGATAGATGATACCGGCGGCCAGATAGAACGTGAGCGGGGCGCGTGTCACTTCCGCGCCGATCTTCGCCTGACGGAGGATGTCGTCCACGGCGATCACGGCGGCCAGCGAAGTGTCCTTCAGCAAGACCATCCAGAGATTGCCCAAACCCGGTATCGCGAAGCGCCACATCTGGGGCAACCGGACTCGATAGAAGATCTGCCAGTCCGACATCCCGCAGGCGACACCGGCTTCGATCTGCCCACGTGGCACCGCCAGATAAGCGCCGCGGAACACTTCGCCGGCATACGCCCCGAAGATAGCCGCGAGGCCGAGGACAGCAGCGAGGAACCTGGGCATTTCGAACGTCACGACGATCCCGAATGTCGCGAGGACCGAACGGATGGCTTGTTCGCTGCCGAAATAGACCAGCAAGAGGATCAGGAACTCCGGCGTCGCCCTGATGAAAGCCGTGTAGGCTTCGCCCGCAGCGCGCAGCGCCGCAAACCGCGAGAGCTTGGCCCCGGCAAGCATAAGCCCGAGAACAAGGCCGATCGCTAGGGCCGAAAGGGCAAGCTGCACGGTGACAAGACCACCCAGCAACAGCTCGTCGCCCCAGCCGTCCGGGCCAAGACCGAGAAGGCCCAAGTCGATGAAGTCGAATGTCATGGGAGGGGCCGCCGCTGATCCAAAAAATATGCCGCGCGAGAGGCCGCGCGGCATTTCGCTTGCGTCACCACATCAACGCGGCGGGTGGAGCCGCATCCCTTGTGATTGCACCGGGATGCAGCTCTAGCTTTCTGATTTGTCGCGCGATTTACCCGACAACCGGCACCCACTTTCCGGATCGCGCTCTAGTAAATGTCGAACGGGAAATACTTTTCGTTGATCTCGGCGTATGTGCCGCTCTCCCGGATCGCTTCAAGCGCCTCGTTGAACGTCTGGCGAAGTTCGTCGTCGCCCTCGCTCACCGCGACGGCGATCTTGTCATCGATATCAATGCGCTCGCCAACGAACTCGAAGTCTTCCTTGTCTTTCATCCAATCGAAGGCTGGATAGACATCGGAGATCAGCGCATCCAGCCGGCCGACCTCGAGATCGCTGTACGCGGCCGTCTGCGTGTCATACAGCTTCACCTCGGCGTTCCGGCCCAGTTTGTCTTCGGCCCAGTTGGCGGCGATGGTCGCGCGCTGAGCGCCCACCGTCTTGCCAGCAAGATCGTCCTGCCCGCCGATGTCGCCGCCCTTCTTGGCGACGATGCGCAAGTAGTTGGAGTAATAGCGGTTGGTGAAGTCGACTTTCTCGTCGCGCTCCGGCGTGATCGACATTGACGCGATAATGGCGTCGTACTTGTCGGCCACCAGGCCCGGAATGATGCCGTCCCAATCCTGGGCCACGATTTCGCAGTCCGCCTCCATCTCCGCGCACAGAGCCTTTGCGATGTCGACGTCGAAGCCGATCAACTCGCCGTCGGCATTTTTCATGTTGAACGGCGGATAAGCCCCTTCCGTGGCAATTCTTATCGTCTCCTGGGCCTTCGCGCTGACCGTGCCGAACGCGAATGCGACGACGACCGCCGCGGCCAGGTTGAGAATCTTCCCGATGCGCATTGGTTTACCTCCTGTTGCTGACGACACCCAGTTGCTTGAAAAAATCGGTTATCGAATGACGCTTGAAAGAAATTTTCGGCATGCCTCGGTTTGGGGCTCCTGGAATACCGCGTGCGGGGTGCCCTCCTCGGCGATTTGCCCCTCGTGGAGAAAGACGACCCGGTTGGAGACCTCTCGCACAAAGCTCATTTCGTGGCTGACCACCAGCATGGTGCGCCCTTCCTCGGCAAGATCCTGCATGACCTTGAGAACCTCGCCGACAAGCTCCGGATCAAGCGCAGAGGTCGGTTCATCGAACAGTAGAATCTTCGGCTCCATCGCCAGCGCGCGCGCAATTGCCGCGCGTTGTTGCTGTCCGCCCGACAACTGCGCTGGATAGGCGGCGCGCTTTTCCGCGATACCGACGCGCGTGAGAAGAGCTTCCGCCTTGTCCCGCGTCTCGATCTTGTTTGCGCCGAGAACCTGGATCGGCGCTTCCATGACGTTTTCGAGGATTGTCATGTGCGCCCACAGATTGAAGTCCTGGAAGACCATTGCCAGCCTGGCGCGCATAAGGCGGACGGCCTTCTTGTCTGTGATGCGCCTCGGCGATCGATCATCGCGGGAGAGGGGCAGACGGACACCATCGATCCAGATATCGCCCTTGTCCGGGATGGCGAGGAGGTTGATGCATCGTAAGAGCGTGCTCTTGCCTGACCCCGACGCGCCTATGAGCGAGACGACCTGATGTTCGGCCGCTTCAAGTGAGACACCTTTCAAGACTTCGAGCTGGCCAAAGCGCTTGTGGACCCGGTCAACAGACAAATAGGCCTGTCTCGGTTCGGGAGCCGAGTATCCCTGATTTAGCGGATCCAAACGCGATTCCTTGGTCAGAACACGCAACACTGCGCCCTTCGGCCTTATTTAGATCAAAGGCAGTGTGCGAGGCGACGAAAGAACATTCAAGGCATGCCTTCGTCGGATCAGGACAACCGGAGCGAACTTGCGAAGACGAGGAGCTGGACCGCGATCAGCCACATTACCACTGCGATGCCGATATCGAGCATACGCCAGGCCTTTGGGTTGCAAAAAAGCGGGCTGAGCGCACGGGCACCGTAGCCGAGCGAAAAGAACCACGCGAAGCTGGAAATGATCACGCCGGCCACGAACCATGGCTGCAGGCGCGGCGCATAGCTGGCCGAAATGCCGCCGACGAAAATCATCGTGTCGAGATAGACATGCGGATTGAGCAGCGTGACAGCGGCAACCATTGCCAGCGCCTGACGCGCTGTCTGCGCACTTCCCAACCCCGGCTCAAGCATGCCTGGCCGCAACGCGCGACGCGCCGCCGCGAGGCCTTGCCAGAACAAGAACGCGCTGCCGACGATCGCGATGAGAAGCAGCATGGCGTCAGAACCTCGCGCGATCAGATGGAGCCCAACCGCGCCCAGCGTTACCAGCAGGGCATCGGTCAACGCGCAGAAGAGAACGACGAGGAGTACATGGCGCTTTGTCAGAGCCTGGCGCAGCACGAAAGCGTTCTGGGCGCCGATAGCTATGATGAGGCCGCCACCGATTGCGAAACCCTGCAAGAGCGCCAAGCCTTGTTCCACGGACCAGTTCCTATGCCGGGATTCGTGCCGGGACGACGCATTTGGGCAGACCACCAGGCCCTCGCTGACAGGGAGCATGCTTGGCCCGGGGCGCAATGATCACCAATGCGCAGCCGGCGGCTCTCTCCTATCAATAGGTGGCGCAATTTATCGGAAAACCGGTTACCACTTTGCGGATCGCGCTCTAGCGGATGTCTTCGCGAAAAAGAAAGTCTCGATGCGCGATTCCATCCTCATCA
>CAYFVF010000118.1:0-5803 GCA_964346335.1 uncultured Hyphomicrobiaceae bacterium | reverse complement strand
ACGAGATCGAGATCGTGAATGCCCGCGTGTCGGAACACAACGCCGAATATGCCGAGTTCCTCTATGCCCGGCTTCAACGGCGCGGCTATCTCAAGCGCGATTGCCACCGGCTCGTGAACACCGATCGCAACATCTTCGCGGCCTGCATGGTGGCGATGGGCCATGCCGATGCGATGGTCACAGGCGTGACGCGCAACTGGGAGACCGCATATCACGACGTGCGCCGTGTGCTCGACCCCAAGCCAGGGCACACGCCGATCGGCGTATCGCTCATCCAGTGCCGCGGCCGGATGGTGCTGGTCGCCGACATCTCGGTCCACGAGATGCCGACCTCAACCGAACTGGCCTACATCACGGTTCAGGCGGCGCGCGTTGCCCAACGGCTGGGCTTCAAGCCGCGAATAGCACTGTTGGCGCACTCCTCGTTCGGCCACCCCACGGGCGAACGCGGCGAAACAGTCCGCGACGCGGTGCGCATCCTCGACGATTGGGGCGTGGATTTCGAGTATGACGGCGAGATGGCCGCCGACGCCGCCCTGAGCCGCAGGGCGATGTCCGCCTATCCGTTCTGCCGGCTGTCCGACACCGCGAATGTGCTCATCATGCCCGCGGTCTACTCGGCGAGTATCTCCACCAAGATGCTGCAGGAGCTTGGCGGCAGCAAGGTCGTCGGGCCGCTGATCGTCGGGCTCAACCGGCCGGTGCAGATTGCGGGGCTGGGCGCGACGGACAACGATCTGGTGAATTTCGCCGCGCTTGCCGGCTACGACGTCGCGGGCTGAGCGGCCGGAGCGCTGAACAACCGGCTGCGGCCGGTTGGCATGGGCGCGCGCCTGAGGCATAGTGCGCACATGATTCAGCGATCCGGACCCGCAAGACTTGAGCCGTTTCCGATCTCGGTCGTCGCGGACGTCATGTGCCCGTGGTGCTATGTCGGCAAACGCCGCCTGGAGACCGCGCTGGGGCAACTGTCGCACATTGATGCAGAGGTCACATGGTGGCCGTTCATGCTGGACCCGGCGCTGCCACCCGAGGGCGTGGATCGCGGCGAATACCTGCAAAAGAAGTTCGGCTCCGCCGATGGCGGCGAGATGTACATGGCGCTGCGCGAAATCGGCCGCGAGGAGGGGATCGAGTTTGCGTTTGACGCGATCTCGCGCTCACCAAGCACGGTCGATGCGCACCGGCTGGTCCATTGGGCGGGCAACCCGCGCACGCAGGATGCGGTGGTCGAGCGGCTGTTCCAGCTCTACTTCCTTGAAGGTGTGGACATCAGTGATCCGGAAGCGCTCGCCGGGGCCGCGGCTGACGCCGGGATAGATGTCGAGGCGGTGCGCGCCAGGCTCGCCGATGACCGCGACCGCGACACGATCCTGAAAATGGCCGAGGAAATGACGAAGGCGGGCGTAAACGCGGTGCCGGCTTTCGTGCTCGGCGGCAAGCGTGCGGTGGTCGGCGCTCAACCGGTCGAACTGCTCAGCGAGCAAATCGAACTGGCCGAAGAAGAATTCCGCGCCGAACGGCACGAGCCGGATTGAGCGAGAGGCGGCGGGCAAACCGATGAAGGCCCAGCAACAGGATCGCCAGCTTGGCGCAGCGCGCGATCTGGTCCGCTACCTGGCCCAGCATCTTGATCTCAACGCAAATGTGCGGCTTTGGGATGGCACGCTTGTGCCGCTGGGGCGCAACGCCCGCAGCCCCCTGACCATCGCGATCGGCGCGCCCGGCGTCATCGCCTCGCTGGTGCGCCGGCCGACGCTGGACCGTCTGATCCGGCACTACGCGGCCGGTGACATCGCGCTGGAAGGCGGCTCGCTGATCGACGTGGGCCATCAGGTCGAAGCAGGCGGCAAGCGCAAGACGCTCAAGCACATCAGCAAGCGCAAGGTCGCGGCCGCCCTGTGGCCTTTCCTGTTCGCGCGGGCACAGCCGCCGGGCCACGGGCGCGCCTTCACCGGCGATGCCGACGGCGAGGGCCGCGCGCAGGCACAAAACCGCGACTTCATCCAGTTTCATTACGATGTCGGCAACGACTTCTACCGCCTCTTCCTCGATGAGCGGATGCAGTATTCCTGCGCCTATTTTACCGATCCGGCCAACTCGCTCGACCAGGCGCAAGCCGACAAGCTGGAGATGATCTGCCGCAAGCTACGCCTCAAGCCAGGCGACAGGCTGCTGGACATCGGCTGCGGCTGGGGCGGGCTGGTCTGCTATGCCGCCGAACAATACGGCGTGACGGCCCACGGCATCACGCTGTCGCCCGCCCAGATCGAGGTGGCGCAGGCGCGCATCGCCAGCGCGGGACTGAGCGAGCGAGTCACCGTCAGCCTGACGGATTATGCCGAGATTACGGGCACCTATGACAAGATCGTCTCGGTCGGCATGTACGAGCATATCGGGCTCGCCAACATCCAGAACTACATGGGCGCGGTGCGCCGCGTGCTCGCGCCCGACGGCCTGTTCCTCAACCACGCGATCGCGCGCCGGTCGAAGCGCAATCGCCGCCGGTTCGGCGCCCGCGCCGAGCAGCGCGCCTTGAAACGCTACATCTTCCCCGGCGGCGAACTCGACGACATCGGCCATACCGTCCAGGCAATGGAGCAGGCCGGTTTCGAGGTGCATGACGTGGAGGGCTGGCGGCGGCACTATGCGCAGACCACGCGGCTGTGGTGCGAGCGGCTGATGGCGCGGCGCGAAGAGGCCGAGGCGCTGGTCGGCGCGCCGGTGTACCGCATCTGGACGGCCTATCTGGCGGGCTGTTCGCTTGCCTTCGAGCGCGGATCGGCGCGGATTTACCAGACGCTGGCGACGCGCAGCGCGCGCGGAGAGCCACCGCTGCCGCCCACCCGCGCGGACCTGTACAGGTGACGCCGATAGGCCGGACAATGTCTTCCCCTGAAGAACCATGCGCGAGCTATGTGATCCCGCCGCCTGCCATCACGGCGCTGCCGGTCGACGGTTGCGACGCGCTGTTCCCCGCGAACCGCATCTTCTGTATTGGCCGGAATTACGCCGCCCATGCCGTCGAGATGGGCCACGACCCGGACAGGGAGCCGCCCTTCTTCTTTTTCAAGCACCCGAGCGCGCTGGAGACGAGCGGCGTGTTCCGCTACCCGCCGAAGACCGCCGAGGTCCACCACGAGATCGAGATGGTCGTCGCATTGGGGAAAGGCGGCTCAAATATCGCGGTCGCTGACGCGCTAGATCATGTCTATGGCTATGCCGTGGGCCTCGACATGACCCGGCGTGACCTGCAGGCCAAGGCCAAGAAGCTCGGCCGGCCGTGGGACGTGGCGAAGAGTTTCGAGCACTCCGCGCCGTGCGGGGCGCTGGTTCCGGCGTCGCGCATCGGGCACCCAGGCGAGGGGGCGATCACGCTCGACGTGAATGGCGTGCGCCGCCAGGCGGGCGATCTCAACCAGCTGATCTGGAAGGTGCCCGAGATCGTCGCGATCCTGTCGGACTATTTCACGCTGCGCCCGGGCGACCTGATCATGACCGGCACGCCCTCCGGCGTCGATGCGGTCCAGCGCGGCGATGTCATGCGCGGCGCGGTGGCCGGGGTCGGCCAGATCACCGTGAGCGTGGTCTGAAACGTTCATCAGGCATCAGAAATCCGGCAATCCGGTGCGGCAGTGACGCCATTTCCTCGTCTGAACGATAGCCGCATGCCGTTTGCGCGTCGAAGCCGACTTCGGGCTTGGCGGGAGTGAGCGATTCCGGCGCGAGGTCACTGCTTCAGAAAGCGCGTCGAAAATATTTGAATTGGCTTAATCAGATTCGTGCTGTTCGGTTGGAGAATATGCCCTCATATGTTATGCAAAATGATAAATACCGTCATATGGAGAGGTGATTTACAATGAGCATGAAAGACGATTACATCAAGAAACTTCAAGCTCGCTTGGACGAGTGGAACGCCGAAATCGACAAGCTGAAAGCCAAGGCGAAAAGCGCCGAAGCGGATGCTCAGGCCCAATACCGTGAACAGATTGAGAAGCTTGAGCATGAGAGATCACGGGCGCAAGAAAGGCTGAAAGAGTTACAGCAAGCGAGCGAAGACACGTGGCAGGACATGAAGGCCGGAGCAGAGAATGCATGGGACTCCATGGACCAGGCAATAAAATCGGCGATGTCGCGCTTCAAGTAACTTCGACCTACGGGCGGCGTCGCTTCTGACAAGCGCATGTTGCGGCCCGTACGCGAGGCAACCGATGTGAACGCGTCCGCAACCCGCCAACACTGAAGGCCACGAAGCCGCATTCGGTCTGACTGGAGTCGAATGCGGCTCTCGAAAGCGAATGTCAGCGGGTGCGCGCTTACACATTCGCCTTATCGCAGGAAAAGCGGGAAGTCGCAGTGATGCTTGAACCCGATCTTGGCGTAGCACCTCAAGGAAAATGGGTTCGCCAGATTGATAAACAGGCACGCCGCCTCCTTGCCGCCCGCAAGGATGTGTTCCACGACCGACGCGGTGACGGACCCGGCGAAACCCCGGCCCCTGTGCCCGGGCGGCGTGTAAACCGGCGCGATCGAAGAGACACGATCGAGGCTTCGCGCGATCCCCGCCATGGAAACCGGTTCGCCGTCCACCTGCCAGATCCAGTGCCGGTCCAGCTCCACGCGTTGTTCGAGCTGTTCTCGCGTCGGAACGGGGTCGTGCGGCACCGCTTCCTCGTGAAACGCGATGATCCACTCGGCGAGAAGCGGGGCGTCGCTGGCCGTCGCTTTACGGGCCGATCCCGGCGCGCCGGGATAGCCGGGGCGATCGGAAATCGCATGGATTTGCTGATCAACCATCTCGCTGAAGTGAGTGCCCAGCTCGGTTGCGCGATCCACGAACCAGTTTGCCGTCTTGCTAGGACCGAGGACGCCTGGATAATCAAGCGCGCGCGTTTTTTCGGCAAGTTGACGGGACTGCCCCTGGGTCAGTTCACCTAGAATAATGGATCGTCCCGGGGTCTTGATGGCGCACTGGCCGGGTTCGCCAAGTGTCCAGGTCAAGACGTCGTCCGATCCGCTTTCCAGATGCCCGGCAAGGATGGCGAGCATCAGGTTGTGCCGAATTTCGTCCTGCTTCAGCGCCGGCAGATGGAATGCAACGAAATCGGCGAACTGCATCAGCTGTGTCTCTTGATCAGCGGGCGGACCCAACGTAACGCGGCGACGGCCGGCGGATGCCCTTGGACCGTCATCGCGCGAAACCGCCCCGGCGGCTTGGAGCCGCATCCGCTCAGATTGAACCGGATTGCGGCTCTATCATTCTGATTTGTCGCGCAATTTATCCAACAACCGGTTCCCATCCCGGATCATGTCCGGGACAGGCCTTTTCGGATTGCGCTTTAGTTGCGCTCCTTGTCCACCAGCGCGCCCTGGCTGATCCACGGCATCATGCCGCGTAGCTTCTTGCCGACTTCCTCGATCTCGTGCTGCTCGCTCGCCGCGCGGCGCGCCTTGAAGCTGGTCTGGTTGACCTTGTTCTCCAGCATCCAGTCGCGGGTGAAGCGCCCGGTCTGGATGTCGGCCAGCACCTCGCGCATGCGCGCCTTGGTGTCGGCGGTGATGACGCGCGGCCCGGAGACGTACTCACCATATTCCGCTGTGTTCGACACCGAGTAGTTCATGTTGGCGATGCCGCCTTCATAAACCAGGTCAACGATGAGCTTCACCTCGTGGACGCACTCGAAATAGGCCATCTCCGGCGAATAGCCGGCCTCCACGAGCGTTTCGTAGCCCGCGCGCATCAGTTCCACCAGCCCGCCGCACAGCACGGTCTGCTCGCCGAACAGGTCGGTCTCGCATTCCT
>CAYFVF010000117.1:0-5823 GCA_964346335.1 uncultured Hyphomicrobiaceae bacterium | reverse complement strand
GCCCCGCCCATGCGCGCGGCCATCTCTCGCGATCCGACCGCGGCGGCCGCGAGCACGGAAACTGTAATGGCCGTGCCCAGTGACATGGCGAAGGTCGAGAGGATGCCTGCCCAGAACATCCCCTGAGTGAGCGCGAACACCAGCACCACGATCGCGCCCGTGCAAGGCCGTACACCGACGGCCAGCATGATAGCCGCGGCGCTGCGCCACGACCAGTTGCTCTGGATCGCCTGTGGGTCAGGCATGTGGGCATGGCCGCAGCCGCAATCCTCGCCATGGGAATGATCATGAACCGGCTTGCGCCAGATACGCCGGCCCGCGGCGAACAGCATGACCGCGCCAATGACCGCCACAAGGGCGTAACTGAGCGTTTCCAACTCGCCCACGCGCTCGCGAATGCTCAGGCCCGCCGCGTTGAGGACGACTGCCATGATGCCGACCAGGGCGATGGCTGAGAGCGACTGAACAAGCGATGAGCCGAAAGCCAGAATGATGCCGCGCCGCGCGGTGCGCTCATTAGCGAGCGCGTATGACGATATCACCGCCTTGCCGTGGCCCGGACCGACCGCGTGGACAACGCCGTAGAAAAAGCTCAGCAGGACCAGCGCGAGGCCGGCGGAAAACGCGCGCTCTCGCTTCAGCTTGCGCACGCCGCCTGCCAACTCGCGGTAGAGCCGTTGCTGGGTCTGCTCGATCCAGCGCCAGAAGCGGGTCATCGGGCCAGCCTCGCCGCGTGGACCGGCAGGGGCGGCGGATGGCGGCGCGCCGGCGCCGAACGGGCTTTTCGGCGTGTCTGCCTGCGCCACGGCCATCGCCGATGGGCCGCCGGTGTCACTGGCTTGCGCCACAGGCGCTACCGCCAGCACAAGTGTAACAAAGGCCGCGGCAAGAAAACCTGCGATCCATGTGCTGGTAGCCATCATTGTCTCACTGACGACACGCATTATTGCCGACTGCCTTAGGACGCCTGCCGGCAGCGCAAGGCGATCTCCTGCGCAAACTGCGCCCCCCAGTCCTGCGATGCATCGAGCGTGTCGAAAAACGCCTCGCTCAGGCTCTGGGTCTGTGCCTTGGCCATCGGGGCGTCGCCGATCTGCGTTTTGCAGCCCGAGGGAGCGCCGGCGAGTCGCACCGGGTCACTTTCTGCAAGGCTGAACGAGACGAAGAAAGTTGGATCATAAACCTTGAAGCGGAACCGGCCGGCCTCGCTCGCGGGCACAGCTTCGGTAAGCGGGAGCGTGAAGTTCAGAGTCAAAAGTCCATCAGCGTAGACCAGCTTGTAATCGACCGGATCTTTGCGCGCGAGTTCATTGTCGCCCAATTCGGCGAAGGTGAAATAGTCGAATTCGCTCAGGCTCTCCACGTTGACTTTTGCCAGCGGCTCCAGTTCCGCGGCGCTGTATTTGCCATCCCCGTTCCCGTCCATGCCTTGCAAGGCGAAGGCCGTGTAGTACTCGTCGAAAACCCACTTGTGCCGGAAACCGGTGATTGCACCATTTTCGTTGAAGAGCACCTTGGTCTCGACAGTCACCCAGACATGCGGATGGGCTCGCGCTAGCCCAGCCTGCGCCGTGAGCGCCGCCGCGAACATCATCGCCGCGAGATATATCCGTCGCCTTATCACCATAGGCTATGCTCCCTTTGCTGATCGCAGCATTGGACACACATTTTGTCGATATTTGGCCTGAGTGCGTTAACGCGCCGTGGCGCCGCGCCGGCTGCGCCAATAAACGCCTGCTGCCGCTAACAGAGCGATCACGAACGGCGTCGCGAGGATGACAAGGGCATGGTCATTCACGAACGCTTGCAGTCCAGTGATGCGCTGGCCCAGCATAAAAGCACCGCCGGCCCACACGATGGCCCACACGCCGCTGCCCACGATATTGGCGAGCATGTAGCTGGGCCACGACATGTCCGCCGCGCCCGCCGCCACGCCTTTGAGCTGGCGCAGAAACGGAAAGAACTGGCCGACGATCACCAGCTTCATGCCGTTGCCGCGTATGCGTTGTTGCGTGCGTTCCAGCCGGTCGGGCGGGATCTTAAGCCTGTGCCCGTAGCGCCTGAGCGCGGGCAGCCCGCCATAGCGCCCGACCACATAGGCCACGACGCCGCCGATTGCCCCGCCGAGCCATCCCGCAATGATGACGTTCCACACCCAGAATGATTCCGAAGACGCCAGCAGCGCGGCAATCACGAGCAGCGTTTCGGCCGGTGTGGGCCCGCCGATCTTCTCCAACAGCACGCTCACGAACACCGTATAGGCACCGTATTGATGCAGGAATGGCTCTATGGCGCTCAAATCAGCGGTGAGCAACGCGTTATCCTTCGCTTTGATCAATGCAGAGCTGGTTCGGTTTCCCGGTCCAGGACATACAGGCCGCATGCCGGCATTTCACCAGAGGTAGTGTGCTGGGGCGCTGCAAAAAAGCTTGAGACGCCGCGCAATGGCGATAAGTTCCGAACCGGTTAAGGGATAAGCGTCGCGTTGCGCAATCTTGAACGGGGGGAAATATGCGCGAAATTCGTAGCGGGTGGCGCGATAGGACCAACGCGCTCTGTCGCTGTACGCAGGCTTAGTCGTGCCCGGCCGCGGTGGCGCGCGTGCGTCACACGCCTGTGCTGCTGCCGCAGTGCAAACGCGGCTTGATTAGCAAGATGCGATGAGTGTGAACTTCAACTAGTCCGGTAAGATGTCCTGACGAGTTATGTTACGCGACGGCGCTCTCGTCGCTCGGGTCGCGCAGGACGTAGCCCCGGCCCCAAACCGTCTCGATGTAGTGCTTTCCACCTGTCGCCGCCGCGAGCTTCTTGCGCAGCTTGCAGGTGAACACGTCAATGATCTTCACCTCCGGCTCATCGATGCCGCCATAGAGATGGTTCAGGAACATCTCCTTGGTCAGCGTCGTGCCTTTGCGCAGGCTAAGAAGCTCCAGCATCTGGTATTCCTTGCCGGTCAGGGGCACGCGCTTGCCGTCAACTTCGACGGTCTTGGTATCGAGGTTGACGGTGAGTTCGCCGGTCTTGATGACGGATTCGGCGTGGCCCTTGGCGCGGCGGACGACCGCGTTGATGCGCGCGATCAACTCGTCCTTGTGAAAGGGCTTGGTCATGTAGTCGTCGGCCCCGAAGCCGAGACCCTTGACCTTGTCCTCGATGCCGTCCATGCCCGAAAGGATAAGGATCGGGGTCTTGTTCTTGCCGATGCGCAACTTGCGCAGGACATCGTAGCCGCTCATGTCCGGCAGGCCGAGATCCAGCAGGATGATGTCGTAATCGTAGATCTTGACGTAATCCAGCCCCTCTTCGCCAGTCTCGACGGTATCAGAGCTTAACCCCTCCGAGATCAGCATGAGCTCGATCGTTTGCGCTAACGCCTTGTCGTCCTCGATCAGAAGAACCCTCATCCCAAATCCTCTTTCGCGATGTCCGCGCCGATAAATTGTTCGTTGGCGGTGTGTTGTTATTTTATCACACTCGGTTAAGCTCTCTTTGAGCGACACTAGGAGGCTGAAGTTAACAAAACCTCACTTGGCCGGAACAAATTGCCGCCCCAGCCGCATGTGACGCCTGCTGAAATACGAAAACCAGAACTCGCCGGACAAACGCCCAACGCACTTCGCGTCAAACGCGCAATCGAAAGCGCTTGGCCACAACGCGCGCTGAGCGAGAGGCTTTCGCCCATCAACGACGCTGAGCGCAGCAGCGCCGTACTGCCGGCGGACAACGTTGCCGTTACCCCGCTGTCCACGGCCTCGCCGCCTGCAACCACAGGTGGTTGCGCATATGACGCAATTGCAGCCCACGCCGGAAAGCAACCTGCTTCGGACGATACCCGCAACACGCAAACTGTCTGTTGAAAACGTCTTACTCGGGTCTGGAAAACGCCGCTCGGTTACTGTGAATAACCGATTCGCCGGAGCATCCCGAGGTTGTATTGCGGGGCGATCCGTTTTGATGGCGAAACTGTGTCATCTGAGTCACGCAGCGCTTGATTTACTGGCAATTAATTTGGCGGCACTACGCTTCCCACCATCCCCTGCGGACACCGTATCGCCAGGATCCGAGAGTCGCCGCGTAACGCCTAGTCAGGACGAGGATCAACGATGCCGTCACGTCAGCGCAATTGCCGTTCGCGCCGGTTTGAAGTGGAAGAGCGTCAGCAGAAGGTTGCCGACATCGAGGCGATGATCGCGGACTTCAGCCGTGTCGCTGACGAGTTGGACCGGCAGCTCAGCTATGAGGAGCAGCGTGCCGGGATCACCGACCCCAGCCACTTCGCCTATCCCATATATGCCAAGGCCGCGCGTCAAAGGCGCGATAACCTGTTGGACTCGATCCGCGCGCTCAACGCCAAGCTGGAGGAAGCGCGCGCCGACCTAGAAAACGCCCGCGCCGAACTTCAAACCGCCGAAATGTTTGCCAGCCGCGATACGCACCGCCCACGTCGCGGCGCAAGCGAACGCTTCCACATCAACCTGGCGATGGAACGCGAATAGCACGCCCGCATAGCGCGCCCCATCGGCATCATGCGGTGTAAAACCGCTTGGTCTACCCGCGCCCCGCGTTGACTCCCATGCGCGCGTGTCCCAATGCTTTTGGCGACTTGGTCAGGGCAACAGGGGGCAAGTGGCTGTGGGCTGGCATCAACCAAACGCGGGTACGCGGGCTACCTGCTCGGTCGTTGCGGTTGTCGCCGTTTGTCTCCTGGCGGGCTGCGCGCAGACGAACGCGCTCCTGGATGGCACGACAGGTTCGCTTGATGATCCGGCCCGGACAGCGGATGCCAGCGCGGCCTCAGGTCAGCCACCGCTGCCAGCCCGGCGCAACGCTCAGCAGGGTCGCGAAACCACCGGCGGGCTGTTCTCGGCGTTGCCGGATATCGACCTGACCGCGCCGCAAGTTGCGCCCGCCTCCGTGACGGCGGAGGACACGCCGGTCAACGTCTACGTGCGGCTGGCCCGGCAAATCCGTCGCTGTTGGCTCGGCCAGGAAGAGCCGCGACTGCCCGGCTACGGTTTCCGCGCCGAAGCCAAACCGGGTGACGCCGTCGAGGCGGAAATCGATATTTTCAAGCAGGTTGAGGGGCGGAAGTACGGACCCCACGCCTTCGAGGTCAAGATCTCTCCGCGCGGCAGCGGCGCACTTGTGCGCAGCACCAACCGCCGGCTGGACGACGCGCTGGTCAACACCTTGCGCGGGGACATCGCGCGCTGGACCCGTGGCGGCTCGGCCTGCGCGGCGCCGCCCGAGAACAGCGCGTAGCGCCGGTGCCACACTTTCACACCCGTTAACCTTCCCCGTGCAGGCGTGGCCGTTGCCCCCACAATTCGGACATGATCTGGGATAGTCTGCTGACCGCGCGGGTGATTTCACGTTTTCGGGCACACAGGGAGTTCGGCGTTTGCGGGGGATATGGCGTCTGCGTGGTGTTCAACTCGGGTGGGTACTGTGCGCTGCGGTCTTGATGCAGGGGTGTTCGAGCAATCCCGAAAGAATGCAGGTGCAGGAAGCTTCGGAGGCTCAGCGGCTGGTGTTCGGTCCGCCGCAAGCCGTGCGAACGCAGTTCGCCAGCCAGTTCGGCGCGTGCTGGTTGGATGATGGTGGTCCGCTCGGCAGTGACTACACTTTCACGATGCCCGAGGCCGCCGGGATGGCCGAGCCGCTTCTGATCCGTATTTTTCGCGTGCAACCCGAGCGCGAGGAAGCATTCCAGGTCCAGTTTTATCCGCACAACGACAACACGGTGGTGGCTACGCGCAACCTCGCCATGTCTGCGGCCATGTCCGACGAGTTGGAAACGAGCGTGGAGCGATGGTTGCTGGA
>CAYFVF010000116.1:0-5898 GCA_964346335.1 uncultured Hyphomicrobiaceae bacterium | reverse complement strand
CACGCAGATGGCGCTTGATGGTGTCCGGCGCGCGGGCATAGTCGGTCGGACGGACAGCTTCGTGGGCTTCTTGCGCGTTTTTCGCCTTGGTCTTGTAGGCGCGGGGTTTTTCCGGCAGATACTGCTTGCCGAAATCGTCCCCGACGACCTGGCGGCACTGGTTCAGCGCCTCTTGCGCGACCTGCACGCCGTCGGTTCGCATGTAGGTGATAACGCCGACCGTCTCGCCGCCAAGGTCGATGCCTTCATACAGCTTCTGCGCGATCTGCATCGTCCGGCTCGGGGAAAAGCCCAGCTTGCGCGAGGCTTCCTGCTGCAGCGTGGAGGTGGTGAAGGGCGGCGACGGGTTGCGTTTTGCCGACTTGCGCTCGACGCCCGCGACGCGGAAGTCGGCCCCCGTCACGGCATCGCGGATCGCATTTGCCTCGGCCTCGTTCGGGACGTCGAACTTGCCCAGCTTCTTGCCGCCGCGCGCCTGCAGCCGGGCCGTGAAGTCCTCTCCAGCCGCGTTCGCCATCGCAGCGTTGATGGTCCAGTATTCCTGGCTCTTGAACGCCTCGATTTCGAGTTCGCGGTCGCAGACGATGCGTAGCGCCACCGACTGCACCCGTCCGGCCGAGCGCGCACCCGGCAGCTTGCGCCACAGCACCGGCGAGAGGGTGAAGCCGACAAGATAATCAAGCGCGCGGCGCGCGAGGTAAGCCTCCACAAGCGGCGAGTCGATCTCGCGCGGCTGCTTCAGCGCCTGCTGGACGGCGTCTTTCGTCACCGCGTTGAACGCCACGCGCTCGACCTTCACCCCCTTCAGCGCCTTCTTCTCGTCGAGAATGCGCAGCAGGTGCCACGATATCGCCTCGCCCTCGCGATCCGGGTCAGTGGCCAGGATGAGCCGATCCGCCTTTTTCACCTCGCTCACAATTTCACGGATGACCTTGGTCGAGTCCGGCGAGACCCGCCAATGCATCTCAAAGTCCTTGTCCGGCTCCACCGAGCCATCCTTCGCAGGCAGGTCGCTGACATGGCCGTAAGACGCGATCACCTTGTAATCCCGGCCGAGATACTTGTTGATCGTTTTGGCCTTCGCGGCGGATTCGACGATGACGATGTTCATGTAATGGGCTCGTTTCTAAGGCTTGTTCGCGTCGCCCGCGCCATGTGGGGTGTCGCCGGCCGACGGGGAAGAACTGTGGATTTCGTGCAAGTCTGTCAAATCTGTGTCACTCATGACGCGAGTTGACTTGCCTTGAACAACCCCCGCGTGTATCGTTCTGTTTCGGGATCATATCAGGCATTTTCAAAACCTGACAGACGAGGGGAGAACAGAATGAGCCGCAGTCCACTGAACGTCGCGCATGACCAAGGTGAGGAAGCCCTGCAGCCGGAACAGAAACTGACCGAGGCGATTTCGCGCTTGAACAAACATGCCGCTAATGTCGACGTCCAAGTCTATGATGAACAGAACGTTTCCCAATATATTAGCGAACTGCTCGCCGAGTTGAGCATCATCGCCTCCAAATCCAACCTGGTCTTTCTGACCTATCTGATCGACGTGGCCCACGAAGAAGCGCGGATACAGGCTCGCGAGCGCAGTGAGATGCAACTCTAGAACTGCTGCCGATAGATGCAGACTCTGACACGAAATACTTGACGATCTGGATCATCGCAGCAAACCAATTTGCAACCTGTAGCTGTAGTGATCTCACGCATGGGGTGATCGCGGGTACGCCAGACGCGGCTCGCCCGTGATCGCCGCATATTATTGATCAGACACCGGCCATCACGCTTTCGCCCGCTTCCGGCACCCCGATACGCTTGATCTCCCATTCGAGTGAGACGCCACTCGTCGCGCGTACCCGTTCGCGCACGGTCTCTCCAAGGGTTTCGATGTCCGCCGCGGTTGCCGCGCCCTCGTTGATAAGGAAGTTGCAGTGCAACTTTGAGACATGCGCGCCGCCGACCTGCAAACCCCGGCAGCCCGCCGCATCCACCAGTCGCCATGCGCTATGGCCCGGGGGATTCTTGAAGGTTGAGCCACCCGTGCGCGCCTTCGTCGGCTGGTGTTCCTCGCGGTAATCGGCGACATCCTGCATCGCGGCCTCGATCTCCGCGCGCGTGCCGGGACCCCCCTGGTACGTCGCCTGCGTGAAGATGAAGTCGTCCGGCGCGCCGCAATGGCGATAGCCATAACCAAGATCATCCACGCTGAGCACGTGCACCTGCCCCATCCTGTCCACCGCGCGCGCCGCGATCAGCACATCGCGCGTCTCCGTGCCATGCGCGCCAGCATTCATCCGCAACGCCCCGCCAATCGCGCCGGGAATACCGCGATAAAACGCCAGGCCCGCGACACACGACTTGGCCGCCGCCTGCGCCAGCCTCACATCTGGCACCGCCGTTCCACATCGCATCTGCGCGCCATCCAGGGCCTCGATGTCGGCAAAGCCGCGCCCCAGCCGGACCACGACGCCCGGCACACCACCATCGCGCACGAGCAGGTTGGACCCGACGCCGATGACCGTCACCGGCACCTCCACAGGGGCGCTGCGCAAGAAGTACGCCAGATCCGCCTCGTCCGCCGGCGTGAACAACACCTCGGCCGGTCCGCCAACACGAAACCAGGTTATATCCGAGAGGCTGACGTGTTCGCGCACCCGCCCGCGCAACTCGGGCATGCCGGCCGTCAGTTCGCGGCCCAGCCCGGTCAGGTCCTGCGCGGGTGCTGTGGCACTGTCCGTGGTCATGGCCGCGACCCCCCAGCACCGGCGCGAGACAAAGGCGCGGGGCTGTGCGCCTTCAACCGCTCTGGCAGCGCCCGCGTCCATGCCGTGATGTTGCCCGCCCCGAGGCCGACGACCAAATCGCCCGGCCGCGCGAGTTGAGCGATCACCGGGGCCAGCGCATCCTCGCCATCGATCTCCAGCGCCTGCGCGTGGCCGCCCGCCCGCAAGCGCTCCAGCAGGCTGCGATGGTCGATGCCGTTGCCGGTTTCGCCCGCGCTGTAGACCGGGGTGATGACGGCGACGTCCGCGTCCGCGAAGCTCCCGGCGAAGTCGTCCAGTAGGCCGGACAAGCGCGAATACCGATGCGGCTGCATCACCGCGATGACACGCCCGCGCGTTGCGCGCCGCGCTGCCCGCAGCACCGCCGCGATCTCGACCGGATGGTGCGCATAATCGTCATAGATCGCCACGCCGTTCCACTCGCCGACATGGGTGAAACGCCGCGCCACCCCGCAAAAGCTGCGCAGGCCCTCCTCGATCGCATCATCGCGCACGCCGATCTCGCTCATCACCGCGATGGCCGCCAGCGCGTTCAGCGCGTTGTATTCGCCGGGGATCGGCAGACGAAGCCCCTCGATAAGACGCGCGCCGCCGCGAACCTGATCGCTGAGCCGCGCATCGAACGAAATCCCGCCACCGGACTCATGCACCTGCCCCAGTCGCAGATCGGCGTCGGGCGAAGTGCCGTAGCGCAGCAGCCGACGCCCTTGGAAGTGTGGCGCCATCTCGTCCAGCAACTCGCGCACCACCGGATGGTCAATCCCCGCAACGACCGCGCCGTAGTACGGGATCTGCTCGAAGAACCGGCGAAATGCCTCATGTAACGCGCGGCGCGTGCCGTAGAAATCCATGTGCTCCGGGTCGATGTTCGTCACCACCCCGATGCGCGTGGGAAGTTTCACGAAGGTCGCGTCCGACTCGTCGGCCTCCACCACCATCCAGTCACCCGCGCCGGCGCGCGCATTGGAACTCCACGCGTCAAGGATGCCGCCATTGATGACAGTCGGGTCGCATCCGGCATGGGTCATCGCCCAGGCGATCAGTGATGTCGTGGTGGTCTTGCCATGCGTGCCGGTCACAGCGACCGCGTTTTGCCCGCGCATCAATTCCCCGAGCATTTCCGCGCGGCTGATAACCGGCAGGCCGCGTTCACGCGCACCGTCGAGTTCCGGGTTGCCGGGCTTGATGGCCGTCGAAATGATGACATGGCTCGCCCCGTCGAGATGGGCGGCGTCATGCCCGACGAACACGCGGATGCCTTGCGCGCGAAGCCGCTGCGCGTTGGCGCTGTCGCTCAGATCGCTGCCCCGCACCGCCATGCCGCGCGCACGCATGATCTCCGCGATCGCGCTCATCCCGATGCCGCCGATGCCAACGATATGATAACGCTCCGCCGAGGCTGCGTCGTCCATGCGCGCTAGCTCCCTCCGTCCCGGCTGAACGCCTCGGCGCGGTGCTGCTCCTCGATCTGCGCCTGCTCGTCGGACGGCTTTTGCTCGATCACGCTTTCCACGACATCGGCCAGCCGTTCCACGGCGTCATAGCGCGCCATCGACTTCGCCGCCGAAGCCGCCCGGATGAGCGTTCCCGGCTCCTCGAACAGGCGGCGCACCACGCCGGCGAAGCGCTCGGGCGTCATCGCCGCTTCCTCGTGGCACCAGCCAGCCCCACCGCGCTCGAAGCGGGTTGCGTTTTCGAGCTGGTCGTTATCGAGCGAATGTGGCAACGGCACGAGCACAGCCGGCCGGCCAATGCAGCACAACTCGGCTACGGTCGTCGCACCTGCCCGCGAGACGACAAGGTGCGCGGTGGCCATCCGCTCGGGCAGATCGTCGAAAAAGGTCGCCAGTTCCGCCGCGACGCCCGCACGCTCATAGGCGTCGAACACGTTCTCGATATCCTCGTCACGGCACTGCTGCACGACCAGCAGGCGGTCGCGGATATGCTCCGGCAGCAGATAAAGCGCCGCGGGCATGATCTCGGAGAAAAACCGCGCCCCCTGGCTGCCGCCGAACACCAGCAGGTTGAGCTGCCCGTCTGGCGGCGGCGAATTGTAGACCTGTGTGCGCATGTTGAGCACCGCCCGGCGCAGGGGCGTACCGGTCAGATACGCCTTGTTGAGCAGCTTGCCCTCGAGAAACTTCGTGTCGTCGAACGAGTAGGCCACCGCGCGCACCATCGGCCCGAGCAGCCGGTTGGCCCGGCCCATCACCGCGTTCTGCTCGTGGGTCAGCGTCGGGATGCCGCGCGTGAGCGCCGCGAGCATCGGCGGGATCGTCGAATAGCCGCCAAAGCCGATCACCGCCTTGGGCTTGATCTCACCCAGAATACGATAAGCCATGTGGAAGCCGCTGGACAACTTCGCCACCGTCTTGGTCGCCTCCAACGGCGAGCGCCCCTTGAAGGTGGCCGAGCGCACGCGATACACCTCGCGGGCGGGAAAGCCGGAATCGAACTTGCCGCTACGCGTGTCAGTGATCAGGTCGATCGCGTAGCCGCGCCAACTCAACTCCTGCGCCAGCGATTTGGCTGGGAACAGATGCCCGCCCGTGCCCCCGGCGGTCATCACGATCGAAGGTCGCGTCACGTCCAAATCCCCCGTGGCGAAGCGGCAGCGCTAGCCGCTTGCATATTGGCCGTTTCATCTGGCCAGGATAAAGCTTCGGCGTTTGGCCTGCGCCGCGAGAGCGCGATGACCATGCCCATCGCCGCCGCCATGGAAACCAGCGATGACCCGCCATACGAGATGAACGGCAGCGTCATCCCCTTAGCTGGCAGCAGATTGACATTAACTGCCATATTAATCAGCGCTTGAAAACCAAACAGCATCGCGAGCCCGCTGATCGCCACGCGCACGAAGGGGCTGGGCTGCGTAAAAGCCGATGCCGCCGCGCGCATCGCGACAAACGCATACGCCGCCACCAGCGCCAGACACGCCGCGATTCCAAGCTCTTCTGCGATCACGGCGAAAATGTAGTCGTTATGTGCATCCGGCAGCCGAGTTTTCAGAACGCCCTCGCCCGGGCCCCGGCCAAACCATCCGCCTTCAGCAAACGCGGAAAGCGCGATCGCGGTCTGGTCGCTGACCGCGCCACCCCAGCCCATGAACGCATCGATC
>CAYFVF010000115.1:0-5930 GCA_964346335.1 uncultured Hyphomicrobiaceae bacterium | reverse complement strand
CCGTCGCCGCTCACGAGGAAGCGATAGAGGTTGGCAACAAGCTCCGCGTGGCTGGCTTGAGAAATCTTCTGGTAGTCCGGCACCTGGCACGCATCCCAAAGCCGCGCCACCGCGTCGCGCGTGGTCGTCAGATCGGCGATTTCCTGATCGCCCGCGAGCCGCTCCAACACCGCGACATCATCGTTCTCGCGCGTGCGTTGCAGCCGCGCGGACGAGGGCATCTCGTTCAGGCTCGCCTGCAATGCCGCGATCGAGGAAAAGTCCAGATCAGGGTTCCGCCACTGGAGGATCTTGACCGGCTCGAAGTCGTGGTTTTCCAGCTTCTCGATCAGCTCGGCGTCGAATGGGTCGCATTCGCCGCTGACGCCGAACGTGCCGTCGTTCATGTAGCGGCCGGCGCGCCCGGCGATCTGGCCGGTTTCGCCCGGGCTCAGCATCCGGTGAACGCGCCCGTCGAACTTGCGCCGTCCAGCGAAGGCTACGTGATCAACATCAAGGTTCAGCCCCATGCCAATGGCGTCGGTGGCCACCAGGAAATCGACATCCCCGGATTGATAAAGCTCGACTTGCGCATTGCGCGTGCGCGGGCTCAGCGCGCCGAGCACGACGGCGGCGCCGCCGCGCTGGCGTCGGATCAACTCGGCGATGGCGTAAACGTCGCTGGCGGAAAACGCCACGATCGCGGAGCGTCGCGGCAGCCTGCTGATCTTCTTCTGTCCGGCATACGAGAGTTTCGACAGGCGCGGGCGCGAAATGAAATTCGCCTCGGGCAGCAGGTCACGGATCGCCCCGCCCATGGTTTGCGCGCCGAGCAGCAGCGTTTCTAGCCGCCCGCGCGCATGGAACAACTTGTTGGTGAAGACATGCCCGCGCTCCGGGTCGCCTGCAAGCTGGATTTCGTCCACGGCCACGAAATCGGCTTCCGTGCTCTGCGGCATCGATTCGACGGTGCAGACGTGATAACGCGGCTCCGGCGGCTTGATCTTTTCCTCGCCGGTGATGAGCGCAACATTCTCAGCGCCGGCGCGCGCGGCCACCTTGTCATAGACCTCGCGGGCGAGCAGGCGCAGCGGCAGGCCGATCACCCCGGTTTCGTGGCCCAGCATCCGCTCTATGGCCAGATGCGTCTTGCCCGTGTTCGTGGGTCCGAGGACCGCGCTGACGTTCCGTGCGCAGTCGGGGCGATTGGAATTGGCGCGGGGAGCAGCAGGGGCAGGTGTATTTTGCGGCATGTCGTCCCCATTGCCAGAGGGCCGGGAGAGCGTATTCGCTCGGCGGTTGCAACGCGGGCGTTGCGTTCGTGATCTAGCAGCAGCCTCGCAGACGGGCGAGAGGATGTCCGCGAAGCGATCGAGAATGATGACCGCATATCAATCGGGATAATGCAGCACACCCCAATCCTTATTGATATACCTGTCTGTGTCGGAGATATGATCAGACGAACATGTTGGCAATGTGAAATGCTGGCAGTCCGGGTTCCTCACCAGACGATTTTTTGCTCAAGCCCGGCACATGGCGGTCGCGCGTCAACTCGCACCGATGACCGTCAACTTCCCGGCGCGCGCGGACTCGAGGTGAAATTCCTCGCTGGTCATCGACGCCGAGCCGAGCGGCAGCGGCAAATAGATGTGGTAGGGCACGTAAAGCCCCGCGCGCTTGACCGGGATCAGCCAGACCTCGATACCGTCGGTGTCCTCCAGAAAGCCGGTCTCTTCCTTGCCGGGCTTGTGCCCCGCGATGGCCTTGAACTTCACGCGGCAGACATAGGCCGGGCCGTCATAGCCCGCGCTGTTGACCTGGCGGGTGGTCTTGTAGCGCAAGGTCAGGTCATAGCGCATTTTGCCGTCAAAGATGCGCAGTTCGTCGTTGCACGATTTTGCGCCGCGGTTGGGCCGGCGCAGTTGTGACAGGCCGATGACCGCGCTCAGCGGATCGAGCACGCCGGTCATGTGATGGCGCTGAACGGGGATGCGGTTGCTCTTCGGCGGCGGATCGATATTCACGCGGCTGACGGATGCGCCGTTGAAATGCATGCGCACGGATCCGGCCTTGTCGCCCGCCTCAAACCCAAAGCTGTAGCGTTCAGGTCGTGGACCGTTGCCCGTTAGCCGGCCGGTGCTCTCAGTACGCGCGTTCCACTCGAACAACATGCCGCTGAGCAGACTGATACGGGCGCCCGCGCGCAGATGATAGCCGTTCGGCGTCCAGTCCGACTGGAAGCGGAAAGTGCCGATGCTCAGGCCGTTGAACGCGATATCGTAACGCGCGACGATCTTGGAATCGCCCGCGCTGGCCGGGCCGGGGGCGGCAACAGCGGCCAGGCAAAGCGCTAGAGCCGGCACAATCCTACGCATGAACTTGAACGACATCTTGTCTCGACCTTTTCGCAAATGCGCGCCCCGAAAGTTTTCCTCGCGCGCGACATTCTCCAGAGAGAATACCATAACTGCTCTGCGTCAATTCCAAGGCATTGACACGCGATTTGACGCCCGTATTACAACCCTTCATACACCATAAAACTTAATGGGTGTTTTTCGCCGGCGCGTGATAAGTTGGCAAGTTGCGCTCGTCGTCCTGCTCGGACGTCTCGGGGCCGGGGTCATCAGGCGCGCGCAACGGGAAGACCACGCTTTCGCCATTGGAAGGACTGCGGCTGGCGGTTTTCACGTCCCGGTCGCGCGGCTGCTGTGTCTCGGGCTCCGGCTCCTGCGCGCCACGCTCAGCTTGAGACGTGCCGGTGTCGTCACCGTCAGCGCTGCCTTCCTCTGTTGCCGTTGGCGACGCGGCCTGAGCCAGCTTGGGTTTGTCATCATCGCCTCCAGTGTGCGTGGCAACGGCGGCCGGCTCTGCCTGCTCCAGGCGCTCAAGCCGCTCCAGTTCGGCGATTTCCAGGGGGAGCGCGTCGCTGTCCGCAGGCGCCACGCGTTCCATGGGTATGCGCCATTCAAATGCATCGAGCTGTCCCGTCACCGGCGATAGCGGCGCCCAGCGGTCGGAGACAACGCCGTCGGCGACCCATGCCGGATCGCGCGGCGCGCGCAGCGCCCGCGCCAGCCACTCGCGTACAAGGCCGGAATTGCGCGTGTCGCCCGCCTCGATCCGCGCCATTAGCGTACAGACCCGGCGCGATGGACGGTCGGCCAGCAGCGGCTCAAGCGCTGAACGGGCCTCATCCCATGCGTGGGCGTCGATCGCAGCGGCGGCCAGGGCCACGCGGCTTTCGTCGTGATCGGGGTTGTGCCTCGTGAGCGCGCGCACGCGGTTCAGCCGGTCGCGCGGGGAGTCGCCGGGGCGGACATAGGCATAAGTCAGCGCAATATCCGGATGCGGCGCCTGCTCCCACGTGCGCGCCAACACCCGCGCCGCGCGGGAAACATACCCCTGTGAGGCCAGCACCCGCCCGGCGATCTCGGCAGCCGGGACCAGATCGGGGGCGAGGCCGTGCGCCTCCTGCGCCAGCGTACCGGCGCGATCCTGATCGGTCACCTCGATGGTTTGCGCCTGCGCCGCGAGCAGGACAGCGCGGCGGCGCTCGGCCGTCGAGCGGTCAACGAGCTTGTTCCGGCGCATGGAGCCCAGCGTGGTGAGCGCGCCCGACCAATCTCCCTTGCGGCATTGCAACTCGAAGAGCGCCTCCGCCGCCCAGGGCAGCGACGGCCGGATCTCGACAGCGCCGGCGGCGAACCGCTCAGCCGCCTCGATCTGGTTTTCACGCCGTGCCTCGATAAACAGCCCGTGCAGGCCCATGAGCCGTGTTTCGTCGTCGTCGAGCATGGTCTCGAAGATGCGCTTGGCCGTCGCATGGTCGCCGCTGATCTGGGCGGCCTGCGCGCGCAGCAGCTTGGTCAGCGGCTCGTTATCCAGCGATTGGCGGGCCTCGCTTGCATAGCGCGCGGCCAGTTGCGCATCCCCCGCGCCCACGGCAAACATCCCGTGACGCAGCGCCTCGCGCCCGCGTTGTTCGCGCCGCTCGCGCACCCGCGCGAGCATCCGCCCGGGCGCGCCCAGCACGCCGCGCACGCCACTCCACAGCACCAGCGCCAGCGCGAACAAAAGGGCAAGCGCGCCAAGAGCCACGAAAACGCTGGTCTCCAGCTGGTAGCCCAGCCACGTTATGGCGAGTTCGCCGGGTTGGCTGGCCAGCCATGCCGCGCCAGCGCCGATGAGGCCGACAACGATCAGGTATAACAGCAGTCTCAACATGGGCGCTCTCTCAAACATGGCCGCGTGCTTGTCTCGTCAGGCGCCGTCCCGGCTTCAGCCCTTGATCGCGGCAAGGGTTCGCGCCTCAAGCGCATCGAGTTCCTCGTTGGCCGCGATCCGCGTCTTGACCCGCTCGATCCATGGCAGAAGCTGAACCGCGGCCTCGCCGGAAAGCTGGTCGCTCTGTTCAACGACACCCGGCAGGTCGCCGGCCTTCAGCCGGTTTTCCACGCGCGCCATGATTGCGGCAGGACTGTCGCCCTCGATCTCGCCCACGGGCCGGACATTCACCACCGAGCGCGCGCTCTCCACGATCTGGCCGATGAGCGAATCATCGCTCGTTGCGCCGACCGCTTCGAGTGCCTTGTTGGCGAAGCTCGGGAAGCTGTCGCGCAGCGCCTGCATGGTCGGCAAGCCATCCTCCGCGGCCCCGTCCAGCGTCTCGGCTTCCAAGGGCTCGGATGATAGCTCGCGGACGGCCTCGAGTTCGCCCGTAAAGGTCTCGCCAAGATCCACGGCCTCGCCAAGGTTGCGCACCGCCACGGCAAGGGCGGAGGCGCGCGCCGCCGCGACATTCTCGGATGTCTGCTGCTGCACAGCGTCGAGATCACCACGGACTGACGCGAGATCGTTCGCAAGGCTGTCCAGACGCTCGCTCAAGCTCGTGACGCGCTCCGGGCTGACCGTTTCGTCCGGCCCCGGCGGGTTTGCCTCAAGCTGCTGAGCCAGCGTTTCGACGCGCGTGCTCAATGCCTCGACGGCGGCGTCATCGGTGCGCGCCAGCCCCTCGGTGCGCGAGTCCAGCGCGGAAATGCGCTCTGAGAGTTCGGCGCGCGCCGCGCTGTCCTGCTCGGCCTGCGCGGACACCCGCGCCTCCAGTTCGGCTTGGGCCTGCCGCATCTGTTCCGCGCTGGTATCGGACACGAATGGCAGCCGGTCGCGGAAGTTGCCCAGCGCGTAATAGCCAATCACGAGCGCGATCAACCCGCCGAAGAGACCTGCCGCCATGTGGGTCAGAAAGCCCGTCGTTCCGCTGCCCTCGCGCGCGGGTTGCGGCGTGTTGTCGTTGTGGCTCGCGGCTGTTGTCTCAGTTGTCTGGCCGTTTTCGCCATCGGGTTCCTCGACGCGATCGGCCTTGAGGTCGAGCGTTGCGTGCGGGCGCTTGGTGCCGCTGCCGTCCTTCGGCGTTTCGGGCTTGTTGTCGTCGGACATCGGTTCTGCTCCGTCAAAGGGCCGTGAGGCCCGTGGTTATGATCGCCGGAAAGACGACAGCACGCAAATTTTGCCTCCCGTCTGGGAATATCCGGCTAAGGTAAACGTTTTGCTTGCGCGCTATGTCGCGCGTTGATCAGCGCCCGCGATCTAGACAGCACTTGATGGCCCCAACAAGTCGATGAGAGCCTCTTGCGTGGGTTGGGGCGCAATATTGATGTGCGCAGCGCCAAGTGGCGCCAGCGCGTTGGCGACAGCTTCGGACAGGCAGAAAAAATGCAGTTGGGCGGCCTGCGCGGTGAGGCCGGCTGTCTGCGCAAGCGCGGCGAAATGTGACGCGGCGCGCGGCGACATCAGCACGGCCGCGTCTACGTCCCCCGCTTGCAGCGCAGCGTGCGCGTCGGCGGAGAACCCGGCCACGAGATCGCTGCGATACACGATGCACCGCCAAACCGAAAATCCGCGTTCGCCAAGCGCGGCCTGCATGTCGAAAGCGAGGTGATCACCGGTGAGAT
>CAYFVF010000114.1:0-5960 GCA_964346335.1 uncultured Hyphomicrobiaceae bacterium | reverse complement strand
CGTGCTCCAGCACCGCACGCGCGGTGTAGCCAAGCCCCAGCCCGCCAACCAGAACATCGCAGTCCGACCTGTTCACTGCGGCCATGCCGTGCTCAGCAAGCGCGACTTCAGAGGCGGTGAACAGGCTGGACATCAGGAAGGCCTCGCCCAGCTTGATCTCGTAGACATCCACGTCGAGCCTCGGTTCGCGTCGGCGGCGCAGGCTGAGCGCGCCAAGCGGCGTGGGCTGGTAGTCCAGTTCCTCGAACAGGGCGCTCATGGGCGGGGTCTCGGTCCGGTTTGCGAGGGACGGCTGCGGCTCAGCGCAAGCTGTTCAGGAAGGCGGCGACATCGTCATAGTCCGCCTGCTGGACCTTTCCTCTCGCGGGCGCGTGCTGCCCTTGCGCCATCACTTCCGCCAGCTTTTCCGCGTTTAACGGCTCGTCGGCCATCAACTCGGCCAGCGCCGGCGCTACGGCGGCGCCGGTGCCATCAGGCAGCTTGTGGCACATGGTGCATGCGTCGCGTGCCAGGCTCTCGCCTCGCGCAAGGTCGCCGGTCTGCGAGGCGTCCGCCACTTGCATCCGCCTCTCGCTGTCGTCTTCCGCGTTTTCGGCCCTCTCGTCGGCGTCCTCGGCGTCGTCGCCTGACTCGCCGGCCGGCTCACGTGCTTCTTGTGTGCCTTCGGCGGCCTCGTGCGTCACGCTCGCGGATTGGACCGTACCATGCGGCACGTCGGAGTGACACGTCACACAGGTCGGCCCGCCGTCGCTGAGCAGTGCTTGATGGGACCCGCGCGCGGCAGCGCTCTGCGCGGCAATCGTGGTCTCGTCGATCGCGTGGCAGGAGCGGCAGGTGCCGCTGTCACGCGCCTCGAACCAGGCATGGGCGGCCTCTTGGAGCCGTGGCCGTGCCTCGGCAAATTCCTGCGGCGTATCAAGACCTTGAACATAATAGGCCCAGTAAGAGCTCACGCCCGAGCGCGCCTTGGTCGTCAGCATCGCCCACCAGGAACTTTCAGGCACGTGACAATCTGCGCAACCGGCGCGGACCCCGGCGGCGTTGACGAAGTGCGTCGATGTTTTGAAGTCCGCGTAGAACTCATCATAGACGTGGCAATCCACGCAGAATTCGGTGGAATTGGTGTAGTGCACAACCGCGGAGCCGAGACCGGTTGCCGCCACTCCGAGAACGATGCCCCCTGCAACCAGCGCGGCCAGCACGAGGCTGGAAATCCGCGGGTCGCGTCCATTCCGATCACCTGTCATAAAGTCCCTCCGTTACCGATGGTCCGCGTCGCCGAATAAGCCGGTGCCTGCGATGCCCGTCCTGAACGTCTCTCCGGACGAAACGCTCGTTGTTGGCGAAGGAACGCGAACGTGGCCCACATGTTCCTTATCATGAATCTCTGCCACATTTTAGCGCACCTCGGTGCGCGCCGACAGGGCTGCGCGGGGAAGGTGACGCCGAAGTTCGAGACCATGCTGCTGGGGCTGGCGGAAGGTCAGCTCTGCCCGGTGCCGGTGAAGACGCGCTACGGCGTCCGCGTGATCCATCTGCACCGGCGCATTCCCGGCCAGACGCTGCCGTTCGAGATGGTGCAGGAACGGATCGCGGACTACCTTGGCGAGGCGTCGTGGCGGCGCGGGGTGTCGCATTATACTGGGCTGCTGATTGCGGACGCTGAGATCTCTGGCATCGGCATGGGGGGCTTCCTCGCCGCTGGTTCAGTAGCGGAGCACATAATGAGCATCAGTATTTCCAAGATATTTGAGCGTAACCGGCTCTGGGCCGAGGAGCATCTGAAAGCCGATCGCGCGTATTTTCAGCGCCTGAAAGGCATGCAGGAGCCGGATTATCTTTGGATCGGCTGCGCCGACAGCCGTGTCCCCGCCAATGTCATCACGGGGTTGGAACCGGGCGAAGTGTTCGTTCACCGAAACGTCGCCAACGTCGTGCACGCAGGGGACATGAACTGCATGGCGGTGATGCAATATGCCATCGAGTACCTGCACATCAAACATATCGTCGTCTGTGGGCATTACGGCTGCGGCGGCGTGCGCGCGGCGATGGAGGCGCCGGACCACGGTCTGGTGGACTATTGGCTCGATCCTGTCCGCGCGACGGCGCGCGAGAACGACGCCGAACTCGCGGCGCTGAAGTCCGGCAAGGCGCGTGAGGACCGTCTGTGCGAACTGAATGTCCGTGCGCAGGTGCGCAATGTTTGCCATTCAACGGTGGTGCAACGGGCGTGGGCGCGCAGAGAGGAGCTGGCGGTTCATGGCTGGATCTATGGCCTGCATGACGGGTTGCTGCATGATCTCGAATGCGATGTGAGTCGGGCTTCCGCGGGGTAACGCTGGGCGCGTTCAGTAGAGCGGCAGCGGCGAAACGCCGAACAGGATCGGGTGCAAGGCCAGTAATACAAACCCAGCGGCCAGGCCGGCAGCGATCCGCACGGGCTGGCGCAGAATCGGCCCGAGCCGGGCGCGCCCTTCGATGATCGCCGCGAACGGCACCAGCGACGTGTTTGCCGCGCGCGCCGTCCAGACATCCGCGCCCCAGTCCCGCTTGCGCCGACGCTCGTCCGGCAAACGAGAACGGGTTTACCGCGCCCGCGCCCAGCGCGGCGAGCACGCACACGAGCGGCATCGCGACATTCGGAACCCAGAGCTGCCACGGCGCGAATGCCCATAACTCCACGTAAGGCGCCCGCCCCGCCGCGACTATCAGCCAGCCCAGCGCCGCGCGCGAGGCGGTGAGCGCGGCGGCGGCGCGCTCACCGCCTCGCGCGCACTGGTCGCGATCTACGCCGCCGCCGCGCTCGGCGCGCTGGCCCGCCTCGCCTCGGGCTTTGGTGTAGCGCACGATCCCATGCTGCATCTCGCCTCGCTGGGCTGGATGGCGGCCTTTGGCGGCTTCGTCGTCGTGTTCGCGCCGCGCCTGCTCAGCGCACGCTCATAACCCGTGCGAGGTGAAACGAGCCATGGGTTGGATTATTCGGGCGCGAGACAATTCCGCAGCGCCGGGACATTTCGACGGATTTCATCGGGGTCATGGGCGGCGAAACCGACCAGCAGGCCGGTCTTGTCCGGTCCACCGCCATAGTAGTCCGATAGCGGCGCTGGCCCCAGACCGAACTCTGTAGCGCGCCGCGCAATCTCGCGGTCACAGCGGCCATCATCAAAAACAATCACCACGTGGAGACCGCTGTCATGGCTTTCCAGCGTGAAACCGGCGGTTTTAGCCTGGAGCTGATCCATGAGGTGACGGCGGCGCTCGGCGTAATGCCGCCGGCTGCGGCGAATGTGCCGGTGATACTCGCCCGTCTCCATGAACAGGGCCAGCGCCCTTTGCGGCATTACGGACGCCTTGCTGGCTTGCCGGTTGATCACGGCGGCTGCGTTCTCTGCTAGTTGCGCCGGCAGGATCAGAAATCCCAGGCGTAAATCCGGCGAAATCGTCTTGGAAAAACTGCCGACGTAAAATGTGCGCTCGCGGGTGTCGAGGCCCGCAAGGGCAGGTATCGGATGGCCCGCATAGCGGTATTCGCTGTCATAGTCGTCCTCGATGATCCAGGCGCCCGTGCGCTCCGCCCATTCCAGGTAGTCCAGCCGCCTGTTGATCGACATCGCCATGCCCATCGGAAACTGGCGCGAGGGCGTCAGCACAACGAGATCCGGGCAGCCTGCTGGAAGCTCGGCCCCGTCCGATCCGACCTCCAGCCACTCGACATGCAGACCGAGTTGCGCCACGAACCGGCGCAGCGGCGGATAGCCAGGGTTTTCCAGCCCGATGGCGCGCGCGACCGGGGAAAGGGCGCTTACACAAATCTCCAGCGCGTTGGCCGATCCCGCCGTGACGACGATCTGGTCCGGTGAAGCGCTGATGTGCCGCCACTGGGCCAGATGCTCGGCAATCGCGGTACGCAAGCGCAGGTCGCCAAAGGGGTGTTCGGACGCGATTGTCAATTGAGGCGCGGATCGCGCCAGCCGCGAAACGGTCCGGCCCCAGGCCTTGAGCGGGAATAAACGCGTATCCGGTTGGCCCGGGCGGAACATCCGCGGCGCGCCTCTCTCCAACACGGCGGCTTCTGTCTTGATTGGGGTGACGGTTGGCGATGAGGCAGGGTCGACTTCGCCGATTGAACACACGAAGTAGCCCCGACCTTGCCGGCCCTCGATGTAGCCCTCCGCGACAAGCTGTTCGTAAGCGCCAACCAGCGTTGACCTCGCGATGCCGAGATCGCCGGCGAGGGCGCGTGTGGACGGGAGCCAGTTTCCATGCGCGAGATGGCCGGAACGTATCAGGCGCCTGATGCCCTCGGTTATCTGGAGCTCGACTTGTGTGCGGGAGGCTCGGTCGATCAGCACCGGCAATGAACGAATGGAACCCACACCACTGGTCCGATAAAAAATTGCAAAATTGGATGTTCCGAGCACTCCAAATTACCGGTACCGTCGTCCGCATTCAAGCTGAACAGGACCATGTTTCGACGGAGCCACGAATGGCCAACTCCCTGGAAATCACAGAGCGCAGCCGGCTGCGGCGCAAGCATGAGCGCGGCGTCTTCGACCGCGAGACGATAAACGGCATCCTCGATGCCATGCCTCTTTGCCATGTCGGATACGTGATCGACGGCGGGCCGTTCGTGACGCCGACGTTTCAGTGGCGCGAGGGCGAGCACATCTACTGGCATGGCGCGTCGGCAAGCCGTGCTCTGCGGGCGAGCGAGAACGCCGAGGTCTGTCTGAGCGTGGCGCAGCTCGACGGTTTCGTGCTGGCGCGCTCGGCGTTTCACCATTCGGCCAATTACCGCTCGGTGATGCTGTTCGGGCAGGCGGCGAAAGTCACCGATCCAACCGTGAAGGCCGAAAAGCTGCGCAATTTTGTGGACGCCTACTTTCCGGGCCGGTCCGACATGCTGCGGACAAACACCGAGCAGGAAGAAAAGGCGACGACGATCCTGAGCATGCCGATCTGTGAGGGATCGGCCAAGATCCGCACAGGCCAGCCGGTGGATGATGAGGAGGATTACGCGTGGCCGGTCTGGGCCGGGGTCATTCCCATCGAGATGGGTGTGGGTCTGCCGGTGCCTGATCCCCGGAACTTGCCAGGGCTGCTCACCCCAGCCCATGTGCGGAACTTCAAGTTCAGATAAAATTGGGAAGGTTGAGGACGGAAGTGGCTGCCGGTTCATTGCTGGGAGCAGCACGGATCGCTGTTTTATGAACAGGTTGATTCCGCGAGCCCAAAGCCATGCAGCTGCCCGTCTTGAAGCCTTCTCGTTGATCAGTCATTGCCATTTGCCGATCTGGACGCGGCCTTGGCTCAGCGCGCAGACCGCCAGTTGCCAGCCGCGGCTACAGCGCTGTGTCGATGCGCGATATCGCGGCGGAGGTCGGCCTGCGACAGGGCGGCATATACAATCATTTCGCGAGCAAGCAGGAGCTGCTCGTCGACCTGATGCGCACCCACATGGAGACGCTGCTGACGGCGCTGGATGCGGCGCTGGACGGCGTTGAGGGGGTTACGGCACGCCTCGAAGCCTTCGTGCATTTCCACGTGCGTTATCACCTCGATCACCCCGATAATACTTTCATCGCCTTCATGGAGCTTCGCAGCCTGGAGCCTGAGGGCTATTCGAGCGTGACGCAATTGCGCGACCGTTACGAAGCGTCACTGCGCGCAATCCTGGCCGAAGGCTCGCAGGCGGGCCTCTTCCGCATCGCCGATGTGCCGGTCCACACCCGTGCGCTGCTGTCGATGATGACCGGCGTGACGGTCTGGCGCCGCGACGGCGGCCGGCTGGAACGCGATGCGGTCGTCGACGTCTATGCCCAAGCTGCGCTCCAAAGCGTCGGCCCGCCGCCCGCACGGGGAGGAAACACCTGATGTTCATGTATTCGATGACCTGTGACCTCGGCGACGAGGTGAACGCGCTGCGCGACATGTTCCATGCCTGGGCGCAGGAGCGTGTG
>CAYFVF010000113.1:0-6074 GCA_964346335.1 uncultured Hyphomicrobiaceae bacterium | reverse complement strand
GGGCTCCACCACCTACAAGGAGTATCGCCAGCACTTCGAGAAGGATCGCGCGCTGGTGCGCCGCTTCCAGAAGATCGACGTCAACGAGCCGACGATCGCGGACACGATCGAGATCCTGACAGGCCTCAAGTCCTACTACGAGGAGTTTCATGGCCTGAAGTTCTCGCAGCAGGCCATAAAGGCGGCGGTGGAGCTTTCAGCGAAATACCTCCACGACCGGAAGCTGCCGGACAAGGCGATCGACGTGATCGACGAGACCGGCGCATCGCAGATGCTCGTGCCCGAGGCCAAACGGCGCAAGAGCATCGACGTTGGCGAGATCGAGGCGACGATCGCGACTATGGCCCGCATCCCGCCGAAGACGGTGACGAAATCGGACTCCGACCTGCTCAAGAACCTGACTGGGGACCTGAAACGTGTCGTGTTCGGCCAGGACGAGGCGATCGACGCGCTCTCATCCGCGATCAAGCTCGCCCGCGCGGGCCTGCGCGAACCGGAGAAGCCGATCGGCTCTTACCTGTTCTCCGGCCCGACCGGCGTGGGCAAGACCGAGGTTGCCCGCCAGTTGGCCTCACTGATGGGCGTGGAACTGCTGCGCTTCGATATGTCGGAGTATATGGAGCGCCACACTGTTTCGCGGCTGATTGGCGCGCCGCCAGGCTATGTCGGGTTCGACCAGGGCGGCCTGCTCACCGACGGCGTGGATCAGCACCCGCATTGCGTGTTGCTGCTCGACGAGATCGAGAAGGCGCATCCGGACCTGTTCAATGTGCTGCTGCAGATCATGGATCACGGCAAGCTGACCGATCATAACGGCAAGCAGATCGACTTCCGCAACGTCATCTTGATAATGACGACGAACGCCGGCGCGGCGGACCTCGCGAAGTCGGCGATCGGCTTCAACCGGTCTAAGCGCGAGGGCGAGGACCAGGACGCGATCAAGAAGCTGTTCACGCCGGAGTTCCGCAACCGGCTGGACGCGGTCGTGCCGTTCTCGAACCTCGGCAAGCCGGTCATCAGCAAGGTCATCGAGAAGTTCGTGTTCCAGCTTGAGGCGCAACTTGCCGACCGCAACGTGTCGATCGAACTGACCGATGCGGCGAAGCACTGGCTGGCCGAGCACGGCTATGATGAGCAGTTCGGCGCGCGGCCGATGTCTCGCGTGATCCAGGAGAACATCAAGAAGCCGCTGGCCGAGGAGTTGCTGTTCGGGCAGTTGGAAGGCGGCGGCACGGTTCGCGTGGACGCGCAGGAGAAGGACGGCCGTGAGCAGCTCGTGTTCGAGATCCTCGAAAGCCGTCCGAAGCCGAGCCCGGACACGTCCGGTTCCGGCGGGGACGAGCCGCCCGAGGACGGCGACGGCGATATCGAACACGCCGAGGGCGATCAGGGCGGATCCGGCCACTCCGGGAAGTCCGGCGGCGATGGGCCATCCAGCCCAATACCGAAGGTGCCCTTGGCGCCATAACCGATGCACACCGGGGAGCCACGCGCTCCCCGGCGTCTGCCTGGCGACAAACCTCATGACGATTGACCCCGATGCCGCGCGCAAGGCGCTTCTGGCGCGGCGGGATGAACTGACGGCCCTGAGCGAGATGTCCGCGGACAGCCGCGAGGCCGTCGCGCTCGACCAGCAGAGCGTGGGCCGCCTGTCGCGCATGGACGCCATGCAGGCCCAGGCCATGGCCAAGGCGAACGAGCGCCAGCGCCGGACAGAGTTGTCGCGCATCGACGCGGCGCTTCGGCGGATCGACGAGGACGAGTACGGCTATTGCCAGAAATGCGGCGAGGAGATCGCGGAGAAACGTCTCGCAGTTGACCCGGCCGCGTCATTCTGCGTGGACTGCGCCTGAACTCAGGTTCCGAAAATAAGCACTACCAAGCCGAAAGCGCCCATTGCGGCGCAACTTATCCAGATCACGGCCCATTTCCACCGCTCCAGCATGTTGCCAAGGGCGACGGCCCGCGGTGTGCCCGCGAAGCGCGCATAGAGCGTCACCACGAGCCAAGCCGGCGCGCCAAATATCAGCAGCCATTTCAAAATCTGGTCCGCCCCGAGCTCGACGAGCGCGTTCCACGACGAGACGATGCCCAGCAACTTGAGCGTCCCCAGAACCGACATCGGAATGAGGACCAACGCCGCGACATACATCATCAGCATGTCCCATCCCCAGATGATCGCGTCCATCACCACGTCTATCCACCGCAACAACCGTCGCCACATCCAGCCGCCCCAGATTGCCTGACCGCGCGGGATCGACTATGCCTCATGCTGCGAATGCGGCCAACGAGTTGGCGGAAGGGACAGGATGAGGGAATTTCACTACAAGACGCGCATTCTGCAGATGCGGCTCTTGATTTCGGCCGGATTTACGGCGGGCGGGCTGGGGCTGTGGGCGCTAGCCGGTTGGGGCTTTTCAGGTTTCGACGCGGTGCTCGGCGCCGTCGTGACGGTCTATTTTGGCATCAAGGCGCTTTTTAACCTCGGCGAAATCGTATTCCCGCGCCCGGTGATCCGCATCGGTCCGGGAGGCATTCAGGATCGCAGGCTGGGCCGCAACGTCATCCCGTGGGATGTAATCCAGCAGATCAAGGAAGTCACGGGTCAGGTTGGCAGCGGCACGCTGTTCCTTGAAGTCGAGGAGCCGATCCGCTATGTCGGGCCGTCGAAGGGCATTCTCTGGGCGGTCTACGCGTTTCAGCACCTGTTTCGCGGGGGCGAAGACCGCAACGGGTTCGTGCCTCTGAGCCCGCCTGTAGCTCTGGATCTCGGCGGAACCACACTGCTTGAAGCTGTCGAAGATGCCTCGCCGGTGCCGATCCCGCTGGCCTGAGGCGTATCTAGAAGTTGATGTTGTTGACGATCCAAGCGCCGGCGGCGGCCGTCAGCCCGGCGAAGAGAATTGGCGCGAGGGTCCGGACGATCGCCCCCAGAAGCGTGGCGAATGCCGCAAGAGCATTTTGCCCGGCTTCAAACAACTCCCGCGCGGCCTTGTAGAGCAGATAAATGACAGCGCCCGCCACGATCACCAGCAGCACCTGCTTGAGGATTGGCAGATCGCTGAGGTCGCTCCACGGAATGGCGCGAATCTGTTCGATCGACCATGTCCATATGATCTCGACAAACTGGAAAATCGCTGCGATACCGTCACGTAGAAACGAAATCAATTGATCGATAAATTGCATTAACCTCTCCCATGTCTGTGCCCCGCTTCACATGGGGCCATGACAGGCGCGCGGGGACAAGGCCGCGAGGGCAACAGGTCTGCGCGAACCGTAAAAAAAGCGGGCCGTTCGGCGAACGAACGGCCCGAGTCTAGGGAGGAAACGCCCAAGGAGGGCACGCGACAGCGATCTCTCGATCTTGCCGCGCTGCACAAAATTGGCATTGCGGCGCACAAAATTCAAGTACAATCGGGCCGCTGCATAACTGGTATGTGAATTGTTGCGCGGATGCGCGGGTTGGAACCGGGCCCAATCACGGCATTTTCACGCAGTTATTGGCCGCTCTTGGCGATTGCCGACGCGTCCGCCCACGCCGGAGAGATCACCATGCATGAACCCGCGGACACGCCTGCCGCTAGCTTCGCCGCCTTCGCCCAAACGCTCGCAGAAGCGTCTCGCGCGATCATCGCGCCGCTGTTCCGGCGCACAGGCGCGCCCGAGGACAAGAGCGGCGGAGGCGCGTTCGACCCCGTGACGCAGGCCGACCGCAATGCCGAGCACAAGCTGCGCGAGATGATAGCGGCGGCTTATCCCGACCACGGCATCGTGGGCGAGGAGTATGGCGCGCACAATGCCGACTCCGCGCATTGCTGGGTGATCGACCCGATCGACGGCACGCGCGCGTTCATGTGCGGCCTGCCGGTCTGGGGCACGCTGATCGGGCTTATGGCGGAGGGACGCCCGCTTGTCGGGGTGATGGATCAGCCGTTCACGCGGGAGCGGTTCTGGAGCGATGGGGACGGCGCGTATTACCTTATTGGCGATAGCACGCCCGAGCCGATGCACACCAGCCAATGCAAGCGGCTGGAGGATGCCGTGTTGGCCGCGACGTCGCCGGACATGTTCCGCGATGGTGACGAGGCGCGCTTCGCGGCCCTGTCGGGGCGCGCGCGGCTGACCCGTTATGGCGGGGATTGCTACAATTACGCGATGCTGGCGATGGGTTTGATCGACATTGTCGCCGAGGCGCGGCTCAAGAGCTACGACATCGTTGCGCTAACGCCGATTATCGAAGCAGCTGGCGGTCGGGTGACGACGTGGGATGGCGACGCGCCAAGCGCGGGCGGGCAGATCGTCGCAGCGGCCAACCCGGTGCTGCACGCGGCGGCGCTCGACGCGCTGCGCGGTTGAGGCTCAAGCGTTCTGGCCGTAGCTTTTGAATTTCTCCAGCACCTCGGCCATTTGCTGGTCGTTCAACAGATGCACTTCGCCGAGCTTGAGCACTTCTAGATACTGCGCGGCGAGCGTCTCGACCTCGCCGGCGAGTTCAAGCGCCGCGTCCATATTCGCTCCGGTCGCGATCTGGCCGTGGTTGGCCATCAGGCAGGCCTTGCGCGTGGCCAGTGCTTCGGCGACATGCGCGGCGAGTTCGGGCGTGCCAAAGGTCGCGTAGGGGACAAGAGGGATGTCGGTGCCGCCCGCGACCGCGACCATGTAGTGAAACGCGGGGATGGGCCGGTGCGCGCAAGCCAGGGCCGTGGCGCTGCGCGAATGGCAATGAACGACCGCGCCGGCGTCCGGCCGCGCCTGATACGCCGCGTGGTGGAAGCGCCATTCGCTTGACGGCTTGCCCGCATCGGGGTCGCTCTGCCCGCCGCCATCAACGGAGACGATATCCTCTGGCGTCAGGGTCTCGTAAGGCGTGCCTGAAGGCGTGATGAACATCCCGTCGCCCCAGCGCGCGGAGACGTTGCCCGAGCGCCCGTGGCTCAGGCCGGATGCGCTCATGCGCTTGGCGGTTTCGACGACCTGCGCGCGCAGGGCGCCTTCGCGGGCCGGGTACTTGATGATGGCGAACAGCTTTCTGGCTCTGGCCATGCCGCGCCTCGTTTGCTGTGTTCGTCAGGTATCGGTCTTGTGACCGGGGCCGCCGTTCGGCTTGCGCGCCGGGCCCTCCTCGTTCAGATCGTCGTCGCCCCTGCGCCGCTCTTCGCGTTCCGGCCACAGGGTCGAGGAATATTCATTCAGATCATGATCTTCCTGCGGGCCGTAATCCGGCTCTTCGTCTCGGATGTCTGGCTCGGTCTTGCGCATCTGTTCCGCCCGGAATTGCCGCTCATCTGGTCCCTCGACGCTCGAATGATCCTCCAGCTGAGGCCACGGGTCCCCGCCTTCCAGTTGCGCACCCGCGCTTGCCGAGGACCCGCCAAGATTTCCGCGATCGACCGGCCCGCTTGGAAGAGGCCGCATCTCTGGGAAGTCCTGCCGATACGTCGCTTCTTCCCGGTGCGCGCTGACGACCGTGCGCAGCGCGATTTCCGGCCATTTGCCCTTGGCGAACTTGTAGATGCGAAAATCCTGGGCATTGGCGAACTCGCTTCCGCGCGCCTCTAACTGATTGCGCGCGAAAGCCGACAGGTCGGCCCAGCCGCGCTTGCCGGTGATGCGTTCAAGCCGGGTCGGCTGGGGCGTCTCGGTTTCCTGATGGGCGCGTGCACGCCGGCTGATGAGTGTGACGAAACCGCGGGTTTCCAGCGCGAACAGGATATTGGCGATATAACGCGCTTTACTGATCGTGTCGGGATGGTCTTTGCCAAAATGCAGCGGGGCGGCGGCGTAATATTCGCCGCGATGATCGAACACAATATCCTGAATCGGCGAAAGCATCTGGTCCGGTGTCGGGCGTTTGTGGAACTCGTCGTAGAACACCTCACGGAAAATCTGCATGAACTCGCCCATTTCGCGGGTGCGCGCTTCTTCCACGCCGCCGTAGAACGCGCGGAAGGCGTGGAACGGCCGGTTCATGGAAACCAGCAGAATGCAGAAGTCCACAAAGATCGCGATCGCCAGCGGGATGAAATCGCGCGTTCCCAGCCCGCTGACGGCGTCGACCGTGGCGGGATTGCGCC
>CAYFVF010000112.1:0-6276 GCA_964346335.1 uncultured Hyphomicrobiaceae bacterium | reverse complement strand
CACGCCGGTCCAGCCCCGTCGCTTGCGCGGGCGCACCAGCCTCGGCCTCGCGGTCGCGCCGCCGGTCCTGCCCGATCTGATCCCAGCGCAGCACCAGGTAAACGCACCCGAGGACGACCGAGAACACGCCCGGTACGATAAACGCCAGCCGCCACCCCCCGGCGTCGATCATGATGCCTGTGATCAGCGCCGCCGAGGCCACGCCCAGGTTACCCCAGACACCGTTGACGGCGATGCGCATGCCGGTATTGCGCCACTGCATGGAGACGATCGCCAGCCCGACCGGATGATAGATGGCTGCGAACATTCCGATCACGAACAGCCCCGCCCCGACCTGTAACGGTGTTACGGCGAAGCCGGTCGCAATCGCGGCGAGACCAATCCCGACGAAGAACAGCGCCATCATGCCGTCGCGGCTCCACTTGTCGGCGAGCCAACCGGCGGGGAGCGCGAAGATCCCGAACGCGAAGAAACCCGGCGTCGCGTAGGCGAGCAGTTCGGCGTAGCCCACGCCCCATTCGCGGGTCAGCGCGAGCGCCGCGACGGTGGCGAAGATCAGCATGAAAAGATGGTCGAGAAAGTGCCCGATGTTCAGCAGCAGGAAATAGAGACGGTCGCGGGTCATGGCGCGCACTTTCGTGCGAGAACGCGTCGAAGACCCATCACATCCGCGCGTCGCACGGCGCCAGGTCGGCCATCTTCAACAACCGCCCCATGCTCGGCACCTCGACTTCGCGGTTGCCGCGCACGCGGATCACGCCGTCCCGCTTCATCTTGGTGACCTGACGGCTGACGCTCTCGGTGGTCAGGCCGAGATAATCCGCCATGTCCGAGCGGCCCATCGGCAGGTGGAAGGCAGCGCTGTCGCTGTTCGGGTCGGCATTGCAGCCGATCTCGCGCACGCGGCGGGCGATCATCAGCAGAAGGCTGGCCACACGCTCGCCAGCGTTCTTGCGCCCCAGCAAAAGCGTCCAGTCATGGCAGGCATCGAGTTCATCAAGCGTTTGCTCCAGCAGCCGCGCTTGCAGGTCTGGAAAACGCTGCATCAGCCGCTCGAAATCCGCCCGGGGAAACTGGCACAGCTCGGCAGGGGTTGCCGCCTCCGCGCGATACGGGCTTTCCGAGCGCATCGTCCGGCCGAGGAAATCGGCGGCAAACAAAAGGCCGACGATATGCTGGCGGCCGTCGGTCATCGTCTTCGTCAGCTTAACGACACCATCAAGCACGTTCGCGAAGAAATCCGGGCTTTCGCCCTCATGCATGATAACCGTGCCAGCGGGAATCTGCTTGCGGTGTGCGATCTGGTTCATCGCCTCGATCTCGTCACGAGAGAGCGCGCCGCAGATCGAGCGGCTACGGATCGTGCAAACCTCGCAGTGTTTGGGCAGCGTTCTGCTCTGAAACATCTTGTTATCCATACCTTTCGCGTAGCGCAGTATGCCTTATCCGAGCGACAGCAACAATCCGATCCTGTCAGCGCGAAGCGAACGGCTCCGATTGCGAAATTGGGTTGGCCGCGCGACGCGAAACGCTTTATGACGGGCGCCTGAGCGGATGCCGTACGCGAAGCTGCGCGGGCAAGTCCGCCTCGCTCCTGATCCCGTAAGGCCCCAACATGCAGCGCTCCAATACACGCCCGGCTATCGAAGTCCGCGACCTCCGCAAGTCGTATGCGGATGGCTTCGAGGCCCTGAAGTCCGTCGATCTGACGATCCGCGAGGGCGAGATCTTCGCCTTGCTGGGGCCGAACGGCGCGGGCAAGACAACGCTCATCAACGCCATCTGCGGCATCGTCACGCCCACCACCGGCACGATCACGGTCAGCGGGTATGACCACAAGAAGGATTTTCGCGAGGCGCGCGCACTGATCGGCCTTGTTCCCCAGGAATTGACCACAGAAGCCTTCGAGACGGTCTGGGCGCAGATCAACTTCAGCCGCGGCCTGTTCGGCAAGGGGCGCGACGACGCCTATCTGGAGCGCGTGCTGCGCGACCTTTCGCTGTGGGAGAAGCGCGACAACCGCATGATGACGCTGTCCGGCGGGATGAAGCGGCGGGTGCTGATCGCCAAGGCGCTGGCGCACGAGCCGCGCATCCTGTTCCTCGATGAGCCGACCGCCGGCGTGGATGTGGAGTTGCGCCGCGATATGTGGAATGTCGTGCGCGGCCTGCGCGATACCGGCGTGACCATCGTGCTGACCACCCACTATATCGAGGAAGCCGAGCAGATGGCCGACCGCGTGGGGGTGATCAACAACGGCGAGATCATCCTGATCGAGGAAAAGAATGAGTTGATGCGCAAACTCGGCCAGAAACAGATGATTCTCGACCTGAACGAGCCGCTCACGGCGATCCCCGCGGATCTGGAGGATGACCGCCTGAGCCTCGAAGCCAACGGAACGCAACTCGTCTACACCTATGACACGCGTGGCGAGCGCACGGGCATCACGACGCTTTTGCAACGGCTGAGCGACGCCGGCATCCGCTTCCACGATGTCCACACCAAGCAAAGCTCGCTTGAAGAAATTTTCGTCAGCCTCGTACAGCAGGACTCATGAATTACCACGCGATCAAGGCGATCTACCTGTTCGAGATGAACAGGACCTTCCGCACGCTGTTCCAGAGCGTTGTGTCGCCGGTGCTGACCACCGCGCTTTACTTCATAGTATTCGGCGCGGCGATCGGCTCGCGGATCGAGCAGATCGGCGGGGTTGACTATGGCTCGTTCATCGTGCCCGGCCTGATCATGCTCACGCTGCTGACCCAGAGCGTGGCGAACGCATCGTTCGGCATTTACTTCCCGAAGTTCACGGGAACGATCTACGAGCTGTTGTCCGCGCCCATCTCGTCTTTCGAGATCGTGATCGGTTACGTCGGCGCGGCCGCCACCAAGTCCATGGTCCTCGGGCTTATCATGCTGGCCACCGCGGCATTCTTCGTCGATCTGCGCGTGGACCATCCGCTGCTGATGCTGCTGTTCATGCTGCTGACAGCCGTCACATTCAGCCTTCTCGGCTTCATCATCGGCATCTGGGCGGACGGCTTCGAGCAGTTGCAGATCGTCCCGCTATTGGTAATGACCCCGCTCGCGTTTCTCGGGGGGACGTTCTATTCCGTCGATATGCTGCCGCCGTTCTGGCAGACGGTGACGCTGTTCAACCCGGTCGTCTATCTCATCAGCGGCTTCCGCTGGAGCTTCTATGAAGTGGCGGATGTCAGCATGTGGGTCAGCCTGGGGATGATCCTCCTGTTCCTCGCCGCGGGACTGTTGATCGTCTGGCGTATCTTTCAGACCGGCTATCAGATCAAGAAATGATGATCGCGCCCGCTTTGCGATTTGTCGTGCTTCGGTCAAACTGAGGCATTATCGAACATTTGGGAAAGGCTGTGCGGATACACTGACAAGCGTGCTGGCAGCCGCAACCCCGAGATAAAGCGGGACTGACAGAACTCATGGGCGTGATCGACACATTGCGGCGCTGGCGTGACAGGCTGGCCCGGCTGTCCGAGGACCGCGACGCGCGTGCGCAAAAACGCGGCGAAGGCAATGTGTTCCGCATCCCTGCGGACGAGCCGGCGCGCCCCGCCCAGCGCCGCTCATGGAAATGGGCAATCACGCGATTCATTCTGATCTGGGGCACCGTCGTGGCGACGGTCATGGTGCTGCTCATCGTCGGCGCGGTGGCCGTCTACTCCTACTTCGCGACCGATCCGCTCAAGGCGGGCCTGAGCCAGAACCCCGCGACGCTGACGATCCTGTCGGAAGGCGGCGACGTCATAACCGAGAAGGGCCTTCGCCGCACGCATGTGCGCTACGAGCAGATGCCGCGTCACCTGATCGACGCGGTTCTGGCAACGGAGGACCGCCGATTCTACTGGCATTTCGGCTTCGACCCCATCGGTATCGTGCGCGCGGCCATCGCCAATTATCGCGCAGAGCGGATCGTACAGGGCGGAAGCACGATCACCCAGCAGCTCGCCAAGGTGCTGTTTCTGGAACCCAAGCGCACCTATTGGCGCAAGATGGAAGAGGTGCTGCTGGCGCTTTGGCTGGAGTATCGGCTGGAAAAGCGCCAGATCCTCGAGCTTTATCTGAACCGGATTTATTTCGGCGCGGGCAACTACGGCGTAGAGGCCGCCGCGCAGCATTACTTCGGGAAGTCGGTTGGCGAACTGGGCCTGTATGAATCCGCCCTTTTTGCCGGGCTGATCCGCGCGCCGTCGTATTTCGCGCCCACGCGCAACCTGCGCCGCGCCCACCAGCGTGGAAAAACCGTGCTCGGGCTGATGCTGGAGACCGAGGCAATCACGCGTGAGCAGTATGACGCCGCGCTGCGTGATCCGCCGAAGCTGCGCGCCTTCCTGCCGTCGGAGAGTTTCGGCTATGTGATCGACTGGGTGGTGAAACAGGTCGCGGATTTCCGCAACACGCTGCAATCCGATCTCGTGGTGCAGACCACCATCGACTTCCGGCTTCAGGGCGCGGCGCAAGAGATCGTCGCCGAAGCCATGGCCGCGGAGGCCGACAAGTACGACGCCGGGCAGGCGGCGGCGGTGATCCTTGATACCGATGGCGCGGTGAAGGCAATGGTCGGCGGGCGTGACTACCGCAAGAGCCCGTTCAACCGCGCACTGGACGCCAAGCGCCAACCCGGCTCGACCTTCAAGCCGTTCGTATTCCTGGCCGGGCTGGAAAACGGCCTCACGCCTGAAAGCCTCGTTCACGACGGGCCTGTCGAGGTCGAAGGCTGGGAGCCGAAAAACTACAATTCGCGCTATTACGGTGATGTCACGCTGCGCGAGGGGCTGGCGCGGTCAATGAACACCGTCGCGGTCCGCGTTTCGGAATGGGCCGGCCGCGAGCAGGTTATCGAGGTGGCGCGCCGCATGGGCATCGAGTCCGCGCTGGCCCCCGACCCGTCGCTGGCGCTCGGCACCTCCGAGGTCTCCCTGCTGGAGTTGACCGGGGCTTATGTCCCGTTCAGCAATGGCGGCTTGCGGGCCGTGCCCTATGTCATTGCGTCGATCGCCGATTCGGAAGGCCGTATCCTGCTGGAACAACGCCGGAGAGATCCGCGCCGCGTGGTCGCGCGAGAGCACATCGCGGCCATGAATGATATGCTGCAGGCGACGATCCAGGCGGGCACAGGACAGCAGGCCGCGCTGCCGCCGCACCCCGCCGGAGGCAAAACCGGCACCGGCCAGGACTATCGCGACGCGTGGTTCGTTGGCTACACGGCGCATTTCGCGACCGGCGTCTGGCTTGGCAACGATGATTTCAGCCCGATGAAGCGGATCACCGGCGGCTCGCTGCCGGCCAAGCTGTGGCGCCAGTTGATGGAGGCCGCGCACCGCGACAAGCCCCCCGCCGCGCTGCCGGGCGGCACTTGGAGCGAGGCCCGTTTCGACGACGATCGGCGCCAGCCGCAATCCTTCTGGGACAGCATATTCGGTGGCAGCCAGAGCCGCGCGGACAGCTCGCTCGGGACACCGCCACCGCGTGAGCGCGGCTCTACCGGCTCGACGCCCTCGCGCGGCGGCCAGCCCAACTGGGCGCGTGATGCTTTCGGTGGCAATTGATCAGCAAATCTCTTCCGCCCGCGACCTGTTTCTGCTGCCTGAGGTTGGGCTTCACGACGACGCCAGTGGTGGGGAGAAAATCGTGACATCCAGCAGCCTGTCAGATCACAAGGCGCAGGACTATTCGCTGATCGGCCTGTTCGACGAGGTGCTTGCCAACGCCGAGGGCGAAGAGGTGTCCATCGGGGATATCGCAAACACGTTTCGACAGCAGGCCTACGGTCCTCTCCTGCTGATCCCGTCTCTGTTGGCGCTAATACCGATCATCGGTGCCATCCCAGGCATGTCGATTGTTACAGCCACCCTGATCCTCCTAATCTGCGCGCAGATGATCGCGGGATGGAAACATCCGTGGCTTCCCCGGCGCCTGCGCAACTTCTCGGTGAAGCAGAGACGGCTGGAGCGCGCTATCGACAGCCTTCGCCCCTCGCTGGCCGCGCTTGATCGCTGGACCCGGCCACGCATGACCGCTCTGAGCGAGCGCCCTCTTTATCTGGTCATCCCATCTATCGGCATCATGCTCGCGCTGCTGATGTATCCACTTGCACTTGTACCTTGGGGCGTGACGCTGCCATCGCTGGCATTGACCATCTTGAGCGTCGGGCTGACGATCCGGGACGGCTACGTGCTGATGGCCGGTTATGCCGTTACCGCCATATCGGTGCTGAGCGCTTTTTGGATTTGGTAGGCGTGCTAG
>CAYFVF010000111.1:0-6332 GCA_964346335.1 uncultured Hyphomicrobiaceae bacterium | reverse complement strand
TCAGGACAACGAAGCCCTCGCTGGCCAGCACCTTCAGCGCCTCGCGCAGCGGCGTCCGCGACACGTTGAAACTTTCGCACAACTCCCGTTCGGGGATCTTCGCGCCCGGTTCCAACTCCCCCTGCACGATCATCTCGCGCATCCGGTCAGCCAGTTCGGCGTGCAGCGAGCGGCGCTTTATCGGCGAAGCGTCAAGCGTGACCATGGGCAGATCCCTTTCCAGCATCCTAAGTCTTCCGCTCAAGCGACATCTGCAAGACTCGCGCCACATGCAGCGCCTCGCGCCCGCCGAGATCACCAATCTGCTGGCGGCACGAGGTGCCATCAGCGACGATGATATCATCGGCCGCCGCATCGCGCACGGCGGGCAGCAAGCTCAACTCACCCATCTGCCGGGAGACGTCGAAGGTTTCCGCCTGGTAGCCGAATGGCCCGGCCATGCCGCAGCACGAGCTTTCGATGGGGCGCACGTCGAGATCGGGGATGTAGCTGAGCACTCGCTGGACCGGCCCCATGACGTCGGCGGCTTTCTGATGGCAGTGGCCGTGAAGATGTGCGGTCGCGGTGACCGGCCCAAATGCGGGAACCTGTTCGCCGTCCGCGAAATGCTGCGCGAGATATTCCTCCAGTAACATGACACGGTTGCCCATCTCCTCGGTCCACCCGTCGATGAGGCGCGGGGCTTCGTCGCGGAAGGTGAGCACGCAGGACGGCTCCAGCCCGACGACCGCGCCGCCTCCCTCGATCCATTGGCGCAGCGCCTCGGCAGTGCGGGTCATCTCGGCCTTCGCGCGGTCTGTCATGCCCGCCGCGAGATAGGTGCGCCCGCAGCACAGGGGCCGCCCGCGTCCCGGCTCAGGCGCGCCGACGCGCAGGCCGGCGGCCTCCAGCACCGCGTGCGCAGCGCGCGCGTTCTCCGGCTCGAAATAGCGGCTGAAGGTGTCGGCGAACAACATCACGTTCGGCTCGGGCGCGCCCGCGGGATCGCGGAACACGTCACTGCGCCAGCGCGGCAACGGACGGCGCGCGGTCAGGCCCAGCAGCTTCTCCGACAGCCACGCCGCGCCGGGCAGCGCGTCGCGCGCATTGGCGAGGAAAGGCGCTTTCGACAGCCACGGCGCGTAGCGCGGCATCTCTGCGACCAACCGGTCACGCCATCCCACGCCGTATTTCTCCGCGCGCGCGGCCAGCACCTCGATCTTCATCTTCGCCATGTCCACCGACATCGGGCATTCGCGCTTGCACGCCTTGCAGGAGACGCACAGCTTCATGGTCTCCATCATCTCGTCGGAGGTGAAGGCGTCCGGGCCGAGTTGGCCGGTGAGCGCAAGGCGCAACGTGTTCGCCCGGCCGCGCGTCAGGTCGCGCTCGTTGCGAGTCGCGCGGTAGGACGGACACATCGCCCCGCCCGCCAGCTTGCGGCACGCGCCGTTGTTGTTGCACATCTCCACCGCACCATGCAGGCCCGCCGGCCAGCCGCTCCAGTCGAACACGGTCTCGCGCGGGACATGTGCATAGTCTGGCGGATAGCGCATCAGGCTGCGGTCGTCCATTTTCGGCGGATGCACGATGCGGTTCGGGTTGAGCACGCCGTCGGGATCAAAGCGCGCCTTGACCTCCTCGAAGCTGCGCACCAGCCGCGAGCCCAGCATCTTCTCGTGGAACTCCGAGCGGATGATGCCGTCGCCGTGCTCGCCGGAGTGTGAGCCCTTGTATTCCGACACAATCTCGAAGGCTTTCTCGGCGATATCGCGCAGCGCCTTGACGCCCTTCTCCTTTTTCAGGTTCAGCACCGGGCGGACGTGAAGCAAGCCGACCGAGGCGTGCGCGTACCATGTCGCGTTTGTACCATTGCGCGCAAAGACGTCGTTCAGCTTCGCGGTGAAGTCCGGCAGGTCGGGCAGGTGCACGACGCAATCCTCGATGAAGGCCAGCGGCTTGGCGTCGTCCTTCATCGACATCATGATGTTGAGGCCCTGCGTGCGCACGCTCCAAATCTGTGCCTGGAATGCCGGATCGGTCGCGTCCACCACGCCGCCGTCCTGCTTGCCCGGATCGCCCCACTTGAAGCCGAGCTGGGCCATCAGGTCATGCAGCGCGGCGAGGCGGCGCTGGTTCTCCACCGGGTCGGGTTCCGCGAACTCGATCAGCAACAGCGCTTGGGGGTCTCCGCGGACAAACTGGTTCACGGTATCGCGGAACATGTCGATGTCGCGCGCCAGCCGGATCATGTTCTCGTCCACCAGTTCGACGGCAACGGGATCGAGCGTGACAAGATGTTGAACCGCTTCCATCGCGTCGTGGAAGGTGGGGAAGTGGCAGACGCCCAGCGTCTTGGTGTCGAGCGTCGGCGACAGCGCGATCTCGATGGTCTCGCTTAAGCCCAGGGTGCCTTCCGAGCCGACAAGCAGCGTCGCCATGTTGTTGGTCGGGCCATTCGGCACCATCGCGTCGATGTTGTAGCCCGCGACGTGGCGCGGGGTGCGTGGCCAGCGCGCGGCGATCTCGTTGGCCTCGCGCGCGCCCAAGCCCAGCATGTCGCGGAACAGACGCTGCGCCGGCGTCTGGTCATTGCGCAGCGCGCCGGCGCGATCCACCGGCCCGAAATGCGCGCGGGTACCGTCCGCCAGGAGCGCGTCGATCGCGTGGACATGCTCGCGCATCATGCCGTATCGGATCGAGCGTGAGCCGCAAGAGTTGTTGGCCGTCATGCCGCCGATCGTGGCGCGGGAGGCCGTTGACACATCGACCGGGAACCACAGTCCGTGTGGCTTGAGCTGGCGGTTCAACTCATCCAGCACCAGCCCCGGCTCCACCACGGCGCGGCGATTCTCGATGTCCAGTTCGCGGATGCCATTCAGATGCTTCGAGAAATCGATAATCAGGCCGCGATTGATGGTCTGCCCGCATTGGCCGGTGCCGCCGCCGCGCCCCGTGATCGGCACCTCGTGCTCGCGCGCCAGCGCCAGCGCCGCCTCGACATCGGAAAAGCGCTTCGGCACGACCGCGCCCGCCGGTCTGATCTGGTAGATCGAAGCGTCCGTGGCATAGCGCCCGCGTGAGAAGTCGTCGAACAGCACGTCGCCTTCGATCTCGCGGCTGAGCCGCGCGGCCAGGTCCTTCATGATTGCGATTTTCCCTTGACTCGCATTATGAATTCAAAATTAAGTATTATACCTATCGGCGAGCTTGGACAAGGCTGAGCGATCCGGACCTTTCGCCTCACGGATTGTGATGATCGTGCATCAAAATTACGCGCAGAAGGAACGGCAATGAACACCACAGGCCGCCATTTCCTGCAAATCCCCGGCCCAACCAATGTGCCTGATCGTGTCCTGCGCGCCATGGATTTTCCGACGATCGACCATCGCGGCCCCGCGTTTGCCGAACTCGGTCAAAAGGCGCTTGCGGGCATGAAGCGCATCGTCAAGACGACAAAAGGCGAGGTCATCATCTACCCGGCTTCGGGCACGGGCGCATGGGAAGCCGCGCTGGTCAACACGATGTCGCCGGGCGACAAGGTCTTGATGTACGAGGCCGGGCACTTCGCCTTCCTCTGGCGCAAGATGGCCGAACGGCTCGGGCTTCACCCCATTGTGCTGGAAGGCGACTGGCGTCACGGCGCCGATCCGGACGCGATCGAGCAGGCCCTGCGCGCAGACATCGCGCGCGAGATCAAGGCGGTCTGCGTCGTCCAGAACGAAACCTCGACCGGCTGCGCCTCGCGGATCGACGAGGTGCGGCAGGCTATCGGTGCGGCGGACCACCCCGCGCTGCTGATGGTCGATACCATTTCCTCGCTCGCCTCCATCGACATGCGCATGGACGCGTGGGGCGTGGACGTGATCGTCGGCGGCTCGCAGAAGGGCCTGATGCTGCCGCCGGGCCTGTCGTTCAACGCCGTAAGCCCGAAGGCGCTGGAGGCGCACAAGACGGCCAAGATGCCGCGCTCCTACTGGGACTGGGAGGACATGCTTGGTCCGAACGCCAAGGGCTTCTTCCCCTACACGCCTGCGACCAACATGCTCTATGGACTCGTCGAAGCCATAGACATGCTGGAAGAGGAAGGGCTGGAGAACGTCTTCGCTCGTCATGACCGCTTTGCCGAGGCCACGCGCCGCGCGGTGCAGGGCTGGGGTTTGGAACTGCTCTGTCGGGAGCCGCGCCATCATTCGAGTTCGCTGACGGCGGTGATCATGCCTGAGGGGCACGATGCAGATGCCTTCCGCAAAGTGGTGCTGCAGAACGTCAACATGTCCCTGGGCGCGGGCCTATCGAAGCTGGCGGGCCGCATGTTCCGCATCGGGCATCTCGGCGACTTCAACGAACTCAGCCTGATGGGTACGCTGTCGGGAGTCGAAATGGGACTGGCGACCGCCGGCGTCCCGCACTACGCGGGCGGCACGCAAGCCGCGCTCGACTACCTCGCTGAGACTTCGCCTTATCGGCAGACGGTAAAGACCGCTGCCGAATAAGCGCCGCAGCGCATGCAATTCTCGCGGCGCTGTGGTATCTGGCCATGACCAATCAATACTAGGGAGGAGAACGAGATGAAACTAAAACAAATCTTGCTGGGGCTCGCCGCCCTCGCCTTGACCGCAACGCCAGCCCTCGCTGCCGATATGGAGCTGCGCTTCGGGCACGTCGGCAAGCCGGGCTCGCTGTTCGCGATGTCGGCGGAGGAATTTGCGCGTCGCGCCAACGAAAAGCTCGGCGACAAGGCCGAGGTGAAGGTGTATGGCTCATCTCAGCTTGGCGACGACCAGGAGTTGCTGCAGAAGCTGAAGCTGGGCCAGGTAACGTTCTCGCTGCCGTCGTCGGTGATGTCCTCGGTCGCGCCGGAGTTCGGCGTGTTCGAGATGCCCTACATCGTCCAGAATCGCGACCACATTCGCCGCGTGTCCCGGGAGATGCTGGATGACACGTTCCAGCCCGCCGCGGAGCGTAACGGCTTCAAGATCCTCGCTTTCTGGGAGAACGGATTCCGCAACATCACCAATAATGTGCGCCCGATTAACCAGCCGGAAGACCTCGATGGGATCAAGCTGCGCACGCCAAAGGGCGAATGGCGGGTGAAGATGTTCAAGGCCTATGGCGCCAACCCGACGCCGATGGCTTTTTCCGACGTGTTCACCGCGCTCAAGACTGGCGTGATCGACGGCCAGGAGAACCCGTACGCACAGATCGCCTCCGCCAAGTTCCAGGAGGTCCAGGAGTATCTGTCGATCACCGGCCACGTGTACACACCTGGCTACATCCTCGTGGGCAAGAACAAGTTTGAAAGCCTGCCGGACGATGTTCAGGCCGCTCTCCGGGAAGCCGCCCTCGAAACGCAGGAATATGTTTACGAGACAGCCGCGCGGCTCGAAGAAGAGCTGTTGAAGGAGATCGCCAAGGAGGTCGAGGTGAACGAGGCTGACAAGCAGGCCTTCATCGACGCCTCCAAGCCGATCTATGACGAGTTCGCCCAGACCGTGGACGGCGGCGACGAACTGGTCAAACGCGTGATGAGCCTGGCTCCGTCCAACTAACCCCTGTGAAACCTATTGCGCCTCGCCCGCTTCCGGGCGGGGCGTTTCCCCGTTTTGCGCAGCGGACGTTCAGGCTGCCGCGCTCCTGCCCGAGGTTGACACGACATGCGTCAGGCCGCCCGTTTGCTTGCGTTTGTGCTGGAGTGGTTTCTGATCCTCCAGATGTTCGCCCTGGCGATCGTGGTGATCTATGCGGTCCTCTCGCGCAAGATGGGCGCTTCGCTGAGCTGGTACGACGAGATCGCGGCCATCCAGCTTGCATGGATCACCTATTACGGGGCGGCGCTGGCCGCCTTGCGCCGCAGACATATCGGCTTTGATGGCGTCCTGCTGGCCATGCCGATCCCGCTGCGACGGGTCATGGTGTTCCTAAGCGAGGCTCTCACCATCGGCTTTTTCGCGCTGCTGACGTGGTCGGGCTGGGAGGTCGTGCAGGTGATGGAAGGGATGTCACTCATCAGCCTCACCTGGGTTCCTGTCCAATTGACCCAGTCGGTGATCCCGATCGGCGGCGCGCTGTTCATCATCTGCAGCCTGCTGAGCTTCCCGGATTACTACAAGCTCACCATGGCCGGCGTGTCGTTCGAGCAACCGGAGATCGTCGAGGAAAAATCGACATGATCGTCCTCGTCATCTTCCTCGCGCTTGTCGCCATGATCCTGATCAATGTGCCGATCGCCGTGGCGCTGGCGATTTCGGGGGTGATCGGCATTGTCGCGGCTGAAGGCCTCGGGGCGCTCGTGACCATCGCGCTCGACATGTACAACGGCGCGACCAAGTTCTCGCTGATCGCGATCCCGA
>CAYFVF010000110.1:0-6342 GCA_964346335.1 uncultured Hyphomicrobiaceae bacterium | reverse complement strand
AGCAGGTTAATCGTGAAATCCTTGACGAGGATATGACCGAGATGCTCCGCAACAATCCCCCCGACGTCGTATTTGCTGCTTTTTCAGAAGCCTTTTTCCGTGGCGCAATTCGCATGTTTCAAAGAGATAACGAAATGAAGAGCATTGTGCTGTCCGACGCCGCATCACGAGAACAGGCTATCCGTCATTTCTTCGGACGCGCTCTCCGGCAGGCACACGAGACATCGGAACTTTATAATGGCTAATTCATCGAAAGCGCAAATTGCAATGCCCAGATACGTCCTCATGCCTAATCATCCCTGCGCGGCGATACCGGAGCCGATGTAGTGACATTCTCTGGCTTATTACGAAACAGGCTGAGCCATGGGCATGTTCCTGAATCGAAGCGCTCATGTCCACAGCCAAGGCACGCTGAGCCTGCGGTTAATTTGGCCGGTGTGATGGCAACCTTTCTTGTTGAGACCTGGAATACGAGAAAGGTCCAGAAATGAGCCAACAGCTGGTCGATCTAGACGCACTCCTCGTCCAAATACGGGAGCCCAAATCCCGAGCTTACTTTGATGACGCGCTGAGAGCTTATCGTGCCGGAGCCCATCGATCAGCAATCGCCTCCGTTTGGGTGGCAGTGGCATTCGATCTAATAGCGAAATACCGAGAACTGGCTGCGCAAGGAGATGCAGAAGCACAAACGTTCGTCCAAGCATGGGATGAGGCTGTCACAAACCAAAACACGCTGGGGCTATTACAACTTGAACGAGACTTACCCAAACATGCTCATAAAAAGCTTGCGATCTTGGATCAGTACGGGCTACGCGCTGTTGAACGTCTTGTACAAGATCGGCACACTTGTGCACACCCTGCTTTCGTTGGACAAGACGACCTGTTCGAGCCTTCTAAGGAACTCGCTAGGCTTCACCTAGTTTCAGCCGTCGAGGTAGTTCTTTCCCAGATGCCGGTTCAAGGACGTTCTCTCTTCGAGGCGTTTGGTCGAGATCTGGTTTCTCCTGGTTTTCCGAGTAGCCGTATGGCTGTAACTGACTTTGTTGACCGAAAGTATCTGCAGCGCTTACGCCCTCCGGCACAGCGGCAATTCGGTGTCGTTCTGGCGAAGTCAGCGATTAGAGGAACCCCTGAAGCATGGAACACAGCTTCGGAAAAAGTGCTATGGAGTTTGGAGGCTCTTCGCAACCGTACGCAGGAGGCTTGGCAGCCGACTCAAGCGTTATTGATACGTCTCATTAATGATGATGACCCAGCCAGCCGTCAACGCTCCGTGGCAGTTCTATCTGCGTTCCCAGAGTTAGCAGAACATCTGAACGAAACCACCCGTGCGGTTTTCTCTAATTTAGCTGCAACCGCAGCCGAACGAGACGACTGGTTCGCATTTCGCCTTGCTGCTGTCCCCGAGTTTGCTCCAGTTCTAATTGAATCACTCGAAAATCTTGCTGACGACAAGGCGGCTTATGTTCTGTCCACTGCAGCGCTGCCTCACTTTGTTCCCGACGCTGTCGAGCGCTTTGGGAGAGCTGCCTCTTTTAGGAGTGCGGAAAACCGCGCCGAGCAGTTCCTTGTATCGGTGGCCCACCTGCTCTCACCTGAGCACTGGGATTTGATATGCTGCGCCACGGTTCGGAACAATCAAATCTACAATGCTGCTGGCATTCCACAACTCTTGTTGAGAGCTCTAAAGGCTTCACCCAGTAGGCCGACAGACCAGGCAATCAGAACGCTGTATCTCCAACTACCCGATTGGCTCAGAGAACACTTTGAAGACATATGGGCCCATCTGCAGACGCGGGGCTGGACACGCCCAGAGGCATCAGAAGAGCAGGACACAACTAGCTAATGTCGCGATGGAGAGTGGTGGTCAATGGTAACCCTAAGTCAAAAAATGTTATCTATGTGTTATCTGAAGGCATCCAGCCCAGTCGTTTTCATTTTCTAACCCATTGATTTTATTGGTGACCCCGGCAGGATTCGAACCTGCGACCCTCAGATTAGGAATCTGATGCTCTATCCTGCTGAGCTACGGGGCCGACTTCCAATATCTATCACATTTCGCGGCCCGGAACAGCCTTGCGGGGCTTGCGCAGACGGCGCGACTATTACATAATGCGTTAAAAATATCGTGGAGTTTTGCGTATGAAGATGCTTGTTGCACGCGTGTGGCGAAATCTGCGCGCGGCCGTTTTCGCTGTCGTCTTAGCTGGATGTTTGGCGCCAAGCGCGGCGCAAGCCACTTGTGACCTCAAGGACGCTGGCAACGCGACCATCGTCGAAATCCTTAATACGGAATCCCTTTTGCTTGAGGATGGCCGGGCCATTCGCCTCGTCGGGGCGCTTGCGCCACAAACCGAAACGCGCTGGGCGAGGGCGATGGGCCTGGAGGAGAAGGTCGTCGACGCGCTTCAGGCGCAGGTCCTCGGCAGGGAAGTCCAGTTGCGGATCGGTGAGCGCGAACGCGATCGCTATGGCCGCTTGTTGACCCATGTCTATGTCGAAAGCGGTGGTAACGAAATCTGGGTTCAGGAGGTGATGATTAGCGCTGGCATGGCCATTGCCTATTCGTTTGCCGATAACCGAAGCTGCGTGCGTCGCCTGCAACAGGCCGAGGCGAAGGCGCGGGAGGCTGGTGCCGGATTGTGGGAGCAGGGCGTGTTTCGCGTTCGTGACGCAACCGACCTGGAGAGCATGAACGCGCTTGGCTACAGCTTCCAGATCGTTGAAGGCCGGGTGCGCGATGTAGCTGACCGCAGCGGCCGCGTTTATCTAAACTTCGGCGAGGACTGGCGTACCGACTTCACAGCGACGATCGCGCCGTCCGACCGTGACAGCTTCGAGGGATCTCAGATCGCGCTGACGGACTTGGAGGGCCGCAAGGTGCGGGTGCGCGGATGGCTGAAGCAGCGCAACGGGCCGATGATCGATGTGTCGCATCCCGAGCAGATCGAGTTGCCGGGGCCGCGAGAGCGGGCCGAGTTGCCCTCAAACTGAGATGAAGGTTTGAGACACACGTTCCCGCGCTGGGTCAGCATCCCGCCTTGCACCGAGGTGGCGCTGAAACCTCGTGGCCGGGCGCGTGTCGGCCAGAAGTCGCAAGCTATGCGTTCGCGGGCGTGCGAGGCTGGTCTTTCCGGGTCGCCGCAACAAGCGCGCGGAACAATGCGCGCTGGTGGCTGTGGTAGACCAACAGTTCCGGATGCCATTGCACCCCGATGAGGAAGGAGCGGTCGCGGTCCTCGATCCCCTGGATGATGTGTTCTTCGTCATGAGCGGCGGCCACCAGGTTGCTGGCCAGCCGGTCGATTGCCTGGTGGTGGATGGCGTTAACGAATACGCGTGGATGCCCGATAAGGCCGGCCAGCTTCGTGCCCGGCACCAGTTCAATCCGCAGTCGCGGCATCACGGTCCGCCGGTTTGTTCGCCACAGCTTTTCGTCGAGATCGTGGTGAAGCGTCCCGCCAAAAAACGCATTGAGCAACTGCGCGCCCCGGCACACGCCTAGCACCGGCAGACTGCGCGGCACGGCGCGTTCCAGCGCCTGCAACTCGAAACGGTCGCGCTCCTCGTCAATGCGCACGTCCAGCGTGAAATCACCCTCATAGACGCGCGCGGATATATCGTCGCCCCCGCCGATCAACAGCCCGTCGAGCGTGTCGATCGCCTCAGGCGGGTCGCCAGCGCCGAGACGCTTGGGGCGCGCGCCAGCCAGTCGCAACGCCAGCGCATTGGCTGCGAAGCTGCAACGCCCGCGCTGCCGTGATGTCGACACCCCGATGACCGGGCGCCGCTGTTCGTCTTTTGCCACGCTGTCTCCACCGCCGTTAGTGGTTCGATTCAGACATTTGCCTCCCTATGCAGCACCCGCCGTAGTAAATGTCTGAATCATAAGGACCACTAGCAAGTTTCTGATTCTAGTGGAGCTTTTGAATTTGACATTTGAGCAAGAGCCTGGCGGCAAATGGGACTTGAATGTCATGTTCGCTCCACGGCGTCCGTGCGGACACGACGTCAACCTGAGCACCGCCAGTCCTGTGCAGAATGCGCCGGGTAACGGCCTTGTTAAAGCCCTTAGGCAAGGCGATATCACGTTGCGGCAGACCATGCCAACCGCCCGCGGAAAGCCGTGTGCGTACCGCGCGTCAGTCTTGGGGTTAGAGGGTGACCGAAACAAGCGCCAAACCTGTCTGGAGCCGCGACGCCAATTTTCGCACGCGGCTGCGCGCTCTGGTCGAGCACCCCATGTGGGAACGCACGATTCTGTCGATCATCGTCCTGAATGCCGTGACCCTCGGGCTGGAGACGAGCGATCGCGTCATGGCGCAGGTGGGGCCGCTGCTGCTCGCGCTCGACAGCATTTTCCTCACGATCTTCGTGTTCGAGATCGCGCTGCGTTTGATGGCGCACGGCGCGCGCTTCTGGCGCGATCCATGGAGCATTTTCGATTTCCTTGTCGTCGCCGTCGCGCTTGTGCCGGCCACCGAAAGCCTGTCCGGCCTGCGCGCGTTGCGCATCCTGCGTGTGCTGCGGCTGATCTCCGCCGTGCCGTCGATGCGCCGCGTTGTCTCCGGGCTGTTCCGCGCGATTCCCGGGATGGGCGCGGTTTTGATGCTGCTTTCGCTGATCTTCTACGTCTTCTCCGTCATGGCGACGATGCTTTATGGCGATAATTTCCCGCAGTATTTCGGCACGATCGGGGAATCGGCCTATTCGCTGTTCCAGATCATGACGCTGGAAAGCTGGTCGGAGAGTATTGTTCGACCCGTGCTGGATGAGCACCCGATGGCGTGGCTGTTCTTCATCCCGTTCATCCTGATGACGTCTTTCGCCGTGCTGAACCTTTTCATCGGCATCATCGTGGACTCGATGCAGGAGCAGGCCCGCGAGCGGCTGGAAGCGATGCAGGATCAAAGCCATGCCGACGCGGAACAGACGCTCAGCGCGGTGGACCAGGAACATGACTGGCAGGCAAAGGAATTCCGCAAGCTGCTGGAAGAGCTGAAGACCGTGCGTGCCGAAGTGACGGCTCTCCGTTCGCGGCTTGACGCGCCCGATCGTCCCGGCCCGCCAGACGGCTGAGGAAACGGGCTATTCGTCGCTGGCCCGACCAGGCGGAATCGGCGTAGATTCAAGTCATGGAGCAGTACCACGCACTCATGCGCCGCACGCTCGACGAGGGCGTCCGCATCGCTGACCGCACGGGCGTTGGCGTGCTCGGCGTCTTCGGCCATCAGATGCGCTTCGACCTGAGCGCTGGCTTCCCGTTGGTCACGACCAAGAAGCTGCACCTGAAGTCGATCATCCACGAGCTTCTCTGGTTTCTGTCGGGCGACACGAATATCGGCTATCTCAAGAGCCACGGTGTGCGCATCTGGGACGAGTGGGCGGACGAGAACGGCGATCTCGGCCCGGTCTACGGCCAGCAGTGGCGGTCGTGGCCCGCGCGCGACGGCAGGACGATCGACCAGATCGCGCAGGTGGTCGAGGCCGTTCGCACCAATCCGCATTCGCGGCGGCATGTCGTCACCGCGTGGAACCCCGCCGATCTCGACCGCATGGCGCTACCGCCATGCCATTGCCTGTTCCAGTTCCACGTGGCCAACAGGCGGCTGTCCTGCCAGCTCTATCAGCGCTCGGGGGACATCTTCCTTGGCGTTCCGTTCAACATTGCGTCTTACGCGCTGCTGACGATGATGACGGCGCAGATCACGGGCCTGCGCCCCGGCGACTTCATCCACACGCTCGGCGATGCGCACCTGTACCTCAACCATCTCGATCAGGCGCGCGAACAACTCAGCCGCACGCCGCGCCCGCTGCCGGCCATGACGCTGAACCCGGAGGTGCGCTCGCTGTTCGACTTCACCTATGACGACTTCGCCCTTAGCGGTTACGATCCGCACCCTCACATCAAGGCGGAGGTTGCGGTCTGATGGCGGAGGCAGACGCGAAAATCGCGATGATCGTCGCGATGGACGAGAGCAGCGTGATCGGGCGGGACGGCGCGCTGCCGTGGCGGCTGTCGTCGGACCTCAAGCTGTTCAAGCGCCTGACCATGGGCAAGCCGATGATCATGGGGCGCAAGACGTTTCAGTCGATCGGCCGCCCGCTGGAGGGCCGCGACAATATCGTCATCACGCGCAACCGCGGCTTCGAGGCGGCTGGCGCAGACGTCGCGCCCAACCCGGACTCGGCGTTGTGGCTCGCGCGCGGGTTCGCGCGGGCGCGCGGAGCAGAGGAGATCATGGTGATTGGCGGGGCGGACATCTTTGCGGCGTTTCTGCCCCGAACGGACCGGATATACCTGACGCGGGTTCATGCGCATCTGGCTGGCGACACGCACTT
>CAYFVF010000109.1:0-6354 GCA_964346335.1 uncultured Hyphomicrobiaceae bacterium | reverse complement strand
CTTCGTCCGCACCGTTGTGCTCGTCCTTTCGGTCGCCCATTTCGGGCGGAAGACCTTGGGTATCGTGACGTTGATTTGAAGGCTGTAGCGCTCTCCCCGCTGCAGTTCCCCTTGTGGAATCCTGCGCACGAAAGGAAGCATGGTTGACGAGTATCCACGACTGCTGCCGCGATCGACTTCCCGTTTGTAGATAACTCGACCGGTGTCGTCATGGAAGACGACAAGCTCGATGAGCTTCCAGTTCGGGTTGCAGTTGCGACCGGTCGGTTCAAACTTGATCGTTGGTGTCAGCGAGACAGTCGCCCCATCCGAAGGGCTCACGATCTTCGGCGGACAGGTCGGCTCGGCCGCCGAGGCCGGCAGCGCCATGGCGAGCGTAAGGGCCGCTAAGCTGATCGCTGCGGCGGCAAAGTTCCTCCGGTTGCGCATTTTCTCCCTTCCCGAGCGATGCAGGTCCGGTGGCTGAACCATATGGCGGGAAGCACCTTATCGCCGGCTATGTACCGCGCACCCTGACAGTAGCGTATTGCTCTGTGGAATTGCTCCGCCCTCAGCCACATCAATTGACTTTATCCAGTCGACCACATCGCTTATCTATCAAAGAATCTCCACTTGCTCAATGACCATGTGAATTATATTCTTTACTATTATTTCCGTTATCATTGAACGTGAGCGTGCACGTTTTGCGAATTCGTTGAAGATTTGTAACATAACATCGGCTGAAAGCTATGCACTGTCCGCCACCGCCCAAAAACTGCTAACCGCACAGGCGTTGCCCCCGGAGCCTGGCGCGCCCGCCCTCGCGCGCGCTTGTTGACGCTTGCGCCGCCGGAAGTCTCCTCCCGGCTTTCGCGCAGAAATAATCCCCCCTGCGCACTTGCCATCTACGCATCTGCTTGCGACGATATTCGTCAGTTGAAGGTCCGGAACAATAATTGGTGGAGGAAAAAATGGCGGATACCGGCGTGCATGATACCCACGGACCACGTTGCGTGGCGCTGGTCGGCCCGTACTCCAGCGGCAAAACCAGCCTGCTTGAAGCGCTCATGGCCCGCACAGGTGCGATCAACCGCCAGGGCACGGTAGGCGATGCTAATACGCTCGGCGACCACGACGCGTCCGCGCGCGCGCACCGGATGAGCGTCGAGATGAATGTCGGGCAGACGGAGTTCCTCGGCGACAGCTTCACGTTTCTCGACTGCCCCGGCTCCGTCGAATTTCACAACGAAAGCGTCCCCGCCATCGCCGCGTGTGACGCCGCCGTCGTCGTTTGCGAAGCGGACCCGCGCAAGCTGCCCGCCTTGCAGGTCACGCTGCGGGATCTTGAGCAACAGGGCATCCCGCATTTCCTGTTCCTCAACAAGATCGACAAGGCGAACATGCGCCTGCGCGACATCCTGACGATCCTCCAACCCGCGAGCCAGCGTCCGCTGGTGCTGCGCCACATCCCGATATGGGAGAATGGCATCGTTACCGGCTTCATTGACCTCGCACTTGAGCGCGCCTTCGTTTATCGCGAACACGCCCCAAGCGAAGTGGTCGAAATTCCCGCCGCCTCCGGCGACCGCGAGGCCGAGGCGCGCTTCTCGATGCTGGAGCAGCTTGCCGACTATGACGACCGACTGATGGAGCAGCTTCTCGAAGACATCGAGCCACCGCGCGACCACGTCTTCGATGACCTCGCCAAAGAGCTGCGCGAGGGCGCGATCTGCCCGGTGCTGATCGGCTCGGCGGAGGGCGGCAACGGGATTTTCCGGTTATTGAAAGCCCTGCGCCACGAGGCGCCATCGGTCGATCAGGCGGCCGAACGGTTGGGCGTGGCCGCATGGCCGAGCGCATTGGCTGTATTCAAGACGCTGCACACCCCGCATGGCGGCAAGCTCTCGCTCACCCGCGTGCTGCGCGGCGAAGTGGGCGAAGGCACGATCGTCTACGCGCCTGAGGGCGAGGATCGCGTGGCCGGCGTCTACAGCCTGAAGGGCCAGGAGACGACCAAGCGTGGCCCGGCCGGCCTCGGCGAGACGGTGGCGCTGGGGCGCCTCGATCACACCGCCACGGGCGACATGGTCTCGACGGCCAGGGACGAGCCGCGCAAACATTTCATCGCGCGAGCCACCGCGCCGGTGTATGGCTTGGCGATCAACGCCGCGGAGCGCAAGGACGAGGTTCGCCTGACCACAGCGCTTGGCAAGATCTGCGATGAAGACCCCTCGCTTGTCTTCCTGAACAACACTGACACTGGCGGCATGGAGCTTTGGGGCTTCGGCGAAATGCATCTGCGACTTGCCCTTGAGCGGCTGGAGCGCAAATACGGCATCCGCGCTGAGACCCGTCCGCGAAAAATCCCCTACAAGGAGACAATCCGCAAAAGCGTGGAAGTACGCGGACGCCACAAGAAGCAGAGTGGCGGCCACGGCCAGTTCGGCGATGTCGTTCTGGAGATCAGGCCGCTTCCGCGCGGCAGCGGCATCGAGTTTTCCGAAACGATTACCGGCGGCGCAGTGCCCAAGCAGTATATCCCCGCGGTCGAGGCCGGCGTCAGGGATTACCTCGGCGAGGGGCCGCTCGGTTTCCCGGTGGTCGATATCGCCGTGACGCTCAAGGATGGCTCATATCACAGCGTCGATTCGTCTGAAGCAGCGTTCCGCGCCGCCGGGCGCCTCGCGATCGCGGACGGCCTCCCGCAGTGCGAGCCGGTGCTGCTGGAGCCGATCAGCGCCGTGGAGATCGCCGTGCCCTCGCAGGCGACGCCGAAGATCAACCAGATCATCTCCGCCCGGCGCGGGCAGATTCATGGCTTCGACGCGCGCCAGGGCTGGCCGGGCTGGGACGTCGTGTGGGGCGAACTGCCCGAGGCGGAGACGCGCGATCTGATCCTCGAATTGCGCTCGGCCACGGCGGGCGTGGGCACGTTCACCGCGCGGTTCGATCACATGGCCGAACTGAACGGCAAGCTGGCGGAGAAGGTCATCGCGGGCGAGACTGCGCCGGCCTGACGCGCGCGCTGCCACTCGCGCAACCGTGATCGCTCGTGTGATCCTCTCAGTGCGATTTTCCGTTATGCTGCGCGTATTCGAGGAGATGGGAGAGGTCGATGCGGACCATACGCAAGAAGGGCTGGGAACTGCCCGAACGGCTCGTGACGGACGAGGCCGTGTTCTGGAACCGCCGGCGCTTCATGAAAGGCGCGGGCGCGATCGCCGGTGTCGGACTGGCGGGCGGTCTTGATGCGGTCACGGGGCTGGCCCGCGCCGCCGAAGGTGATCCAAGCGCGAACCTTTATCCCGTGCCGCGCAACGATGCCTACAAGGTGTCCCGGCCGATGACGACGGAAGACGTCGCCACCACCTACAACAATTTCTACGAGTTCGGCTCAACCAAGCGTATCGCCTCCGCCGCGCAGGCGCTGCCGATCCGCCCGTGGGAAATCGCGATCGAGGGCGATGTCGAAAAACCCTTCAAGATCGGCATCGACGAGTTGCTGCAGAAAATGCCGCTGGAAGAGCGGGTCTACCGGCTGCGCTGCGTCGAGGCGTGGTCGATGGTGATTCCCTGGAGCGGCTTTCCCATGCGCGCGTTGCTCGATCTCGCCAAGCCGCTCGGCAAGGCGAAGTATCTGCGCATGGAGACATTCATCAACCCGGACGTGGCGCGCGGTCAGCGTGCGCACTGGTATCCCTGGCCCTATGTCGAGGGGCTGACCATCGCCGAAGCCTCCAACGAACTCGCATTCATGGTGACGGGCATGTACGGCAAGCCGGTGCCCAAGCAGAACGGTGCGCCACTTCGTCTCGCCGTGCCGTGGAAATACGGTTTCAAGTCCGCCAAGTCGCTTGTGCGCTTCACCTTCACGGATAAGCGGCCGGTGAGCTTCTGGGAGGAAATTCAGGCGTCTGAGTACGGTTTCTGGGCCAATGTGAACCCGGAAGTGCCGCATCCACGCTGGAGCCAGGCCACTGAAGAGGTCGTTGGGACCGACGAGCGCATTCCCACGCAGCTTTATAACGGCTATGGCGAATTCGTCGCGGATTTGTACAAGGGAATGGAGGACGAGCGGCTGTTCATGTGACGCGCCGATAATTCTTGATCGCGCTTATCAGGTTCTCATATCTTGTCGGACACCGTTGGCGTGCCAAGACAGGAGGCAACGTTGGGCAAGCGCGAGAAACTCCCGTCCCCGTGTATCGATATCTGCAAGGACAAGCGTGGCGTCTGCGTGGGGTGCGGGCGCACGAAGAAACAGAAGAAGTCCTGGAAGGACGCGAGTAACGACGCAGAGCGCGAAGCCCTCGTTATCGAATGTGCGCAAGCCGCCCAATCCTTGGGCATTTACCCGTTCTGGGCCGGGGAATATCGCCGCAAATGCCGCAAGAAGGGCCGCGATTGCCCGCTCGATCAGTTCGAGATGGAGGCTGCCGAAAGCTGACTATGCGGCGGCCGCGCCGAACACTGCTTTACAGTTCGCGGATAGTGCTGGAGGCGAGATCCGCTCTGATCGCAACAGATCTCGCGCCAGTTTTTGCTCTGACGCCCTATTCACACGACAACTACGTCTGGTCCGGATCGGATCAGTGACAGGCTTTCCGGGTCGCGGTCTAGCGCCTGTTCAACCAAAGCCGAATCGCCGAACAGGCTCTAGCGCCCAATCCGAAAAGTGGGCAGCGGTTTTCAGATAAATTGCGCGCCAAATCAGAAGCATAGAGCTGCATCCCAGTCCAATCAGAACGGATGCGGCTCTAAGTTCTTGTTTTGTCGCACTTTGGTCGCTTCGCGCCCGCCTTCGGCTCCGGACGCAAAACCGGTTCCCACTTTTGCTGAAAATGCTCTAGCGCCTCTGCCACCAGCCGCGGCGACGCGCGCGCCGGGCTTCACGCTCCGCTTCGCCCGAAGTGTCCGCCGGCTCAGCAGCCGCCCCCACGGTTTCTGTCTCCGCTGCCGGGGTTGGCGCGTGATCATCCGGCTGGGGCGGCAAGCTCTCCGGCACGGGCGCGCTTACGCTCACGGAGTCGTCCGCACCGCCCATTTCGGCGACAGGTTCGCTCTGCGGCTGTGCTGGCGTGGTTTTCCGCCGGCGGGACGGCCGCTTGCGCGCGGGCTTGTCCACGTTCTGCGTTGCTTCATCCTTGGCCGACCCCGCTTCGGGCTGTGATCCGGCTTCGACCCGCCCTGTGTCGCTTTTCTCTTCCGCGCTCTCCGCAGCATCGCCTTGGTATGCGCTCGGCTGGGCGTGGTCGTCAGCAGCGACTGCCGAAGCATCTGCGCTGTCGTGTTCAGCGTTGTCACCTGAGGTCGCGCTTACCTCGCCGCCGGTTTCGCGCCGCGCCCGCTGGCGCCGCCCGCCGCGGCGTCCACGCCGGCGTGATTTGCGCGCGCGCTCGTCGTCCTCGCTGCCCGCGCCGTCGCTCTCCTCGCTCTCGGCCTCGTCGGCCGTGTCCTGGCTCTCGCTAACATACGCGGCATCCTCGCGGCCGTTGCGTCCGCGCCGGCGTTTGCGCTTGGCGCGACGCCGGTCTTCGTCGCTCTCGCCCTTGCCGTTGCCCGGCGCTTCAAAGGCCCAGTCCATCTGCACGACGACGTTGTTCTCGCCTTCTGCGCCCGTCGCCGCGTCCGGCGCCATCCGCTCGATCGTAAAGCTGCTGCCCTGCATGCGCTCATCGGTGAGCACGCCCAGACGCACCCCAAAGCGGCGCTCGATGTCGTTCAGATATTCGCGCTTGTTGTTGAGGATATACAGCGCGACCTCGCCCGAGGTGATCGCGGTCAGGTCCATGACCTTATTGGAGCGCAGATAATCCTCCAACGCGCGCAGCACCGACAGCGCGACCGATTCCGTGGAGCGAATAATTCCGGTGCCCTGGCAATGCGGACAGATGGTCGTGGAGCCTTCGAGAACGCCGGTGCGGATACGCTGACGCGACATCTCCAGCAGGCCGAACGCGCTGATGCGCCCGATCTGGATGCGCGCGCGGTCATGGCGCAGCGACTCCTTGAGCTTGCGCTCGACCGAGCGGTTATTGCGCCGCTCTTCCATGTCGATGAAGTCGATGACGATCAGCCCCGCGAGATCGCGCAGGCGCAACTGGCGCGCGATTTCCTCGGCGGCCTCCATATTGGTGCGCAGCGCCGTGTCCTCAATCGAGTGCTGCTTGGTGGCCTTGCCCGAGTTCACGTCGATCGAGACCAGCGCCTCGGTCTGGTTGATGACGATATAGGCACCGGACTTCAGCGTGACATAGGGGCTGTACATTGCATCGAGCTGGCGCTCGACGTTGTTCTTGATGAAGATCGGCTCCGGCTCTTTGTAGGGCTTCACGTTTTTCGCATGGCTCGGCATGATCATGCGCATGAAGTCCT
>CAYFVF010000108.1:0-6371 GCA_964346335.1 uncultured Hyphomicrobiaceae bacterium | reverse complement strand
GTGGACGGTCAAGACCTGATCGACATGTATGAGCGCACCCGCGCCGAAGGCTTCGGCGCGGAGGTCAAGCGCCGCGTCCTGATCGGCACCTATGTGCTCTCGGCAGGTTATTACGATGCCTACTACCTCAAGGCGCAGAAGGTGCGCACGTTGATCAAGCAGGACTTTGATGCCGCCTTCGAGGATGTGGACGTGCTGCTGACCCCGACGACGCCCGGCCCGGCCTTCGGCGTGAAGGAAAAGCAGGCGAACCCCCTGGACATGTACCTAAATGACATTTTCACTGTGCCGGTCAACATGGCGGGGCTGCCGGGGCTATCGGTGCCGGCCGGCTTTACCGAGGATCGCCTGCCGCTTGGCTTGCAAGTGATCGGGCGGCCCTTCGACGAGGCGACGATGCTGCGCGCCGGCCGGGTGATCGAGGATGCGGCCGGTCTGTTTCCCGCGCCGCGTAACTGGTGGGCGAGCGCATAGACCGCCGCGCCGCAAGCGTAACGAACAGGGCGACACGCATGAGCAAGCGGCCGGACGACTGCGAGAACATGGCCCAGGTGCGCGCGGAGATCGATCGCATCGACACCGCGCTGGTCGACCTCATCGCTGAGCGCTTTGGCTACGTGGACCGCGCCTGGCAGCTCAAATCGAACCCGGACGAGGCGACGGTCCCGTGGCGCATTCAGGAGGTGATCGACAAGGTCGAGTCTCGCGCGCGCGAACGCGGGCTTCCGCCCGAACTGGCCGAGGCGCTGTGGCGGCAGATGATTGGCTGGTTCATCCAGTACGAGGAACAGCGTCTCAGCCAGGGCGGTAACGACCCGCCCTGATGCGGCCAGCCGGCAAGCAAAAGAGATGGCGAATGGCACACCGCAAAACCTGGCCGGCAGCAGCGGTGCATGTGCTCACGGCAAGCGGCGCGGTGTTCGGCTTCTTCGCGCTGGTGGCAACAACGCGCGGCGCATGGGAAGAGGCGTTCCTGTGGCTCGGTGTTGCGCTCATCGTTGACGGGCTGGACGGCCCGCTGGCGCGTTATTTCGACGTCAAGAACACGCTGCCGCGCATCTCCGGCGAGGCGCTCGACACGGTGATCGACTACCTCACTTATGTGATCGTTCCGGCGTTCATGATCTATCGCGCGGACCTGGTGCCCGAAGGCTTTGCCGGCGTGGCCGCCAGCGCGGTCATGCTCTCGTCGCTGTTTCACTTCGCCGACAACGCCAGCAAGACAAGCGACGGGTTCTTTGTCGGCTTCCCCGCGCTTTGGAACCTGTTCGTGCTCTACGCCTTTGTGCTGGCGCCAGCGCCTGCACTCGTGCTGGCCGGGGTCGCGCTGTTCTCGGTGCTGACATTCGTACCGCTGAAGTGGGGGCACCCGGTTCGGGCGCGCGCGCTGCGCTGGGTGACATTCGCGGTCACGCTGGTCTGGTCCGTTGCTGCTGTCATCGCCGTCGTGCGGGGCTTTCCCGGGGATCTGGCGACGCAGGCGATCTTCGTGATCGCGGCTGTCTACTATCTCGCGCTGACCATCACGCGCTCGACCGGGCTGGCGGCGTTGATGGAAACGCGTTAAAGCGGGCGGGCGAGAGCTTCGCCTCGGTTCTTATCACCCTTTTCATATCAGCCAACAGCCAAGAGGCATTTAATGTTTGAAATTCTCGGTAATCCCGATGTTTGGGCTGCATTGCTGACCCTGACGGCGATGGAGATCGTGCTGGGCATCGACAATGTGGTGTTCATTTCCGTTCTGGCCTCGCGCCTGCCCGAGGACCAGCAGCTCCGCGCACGGGCGATCGGGCTGGGCATGGCGCTGGTCTTCCGCGTTCTCCTGTTGTTCTTGCTGACCTATCTCATCGCCCTGCAGGAACCCGAATTCTACGTCTTTGGCGAGGGGTTTTCCTGGCGCGACATTATCCTGCTTGGCGGCGGATTGTTCCTGCTGGCCAAGGCGACGCTTGAAATCCATGCCGAAATCGAGGGTGACAACGAGGAAGGCGGCGCCAAGACCTATCCCGGTTTTTACGCTGTCATTGCGCAGATCGCCGTGATCGACATGGTATTTTCGGTCGATTCGATCATCACGGCGATCGGCATGACGGAATATATCGGCGTGATGATTGCCGCGGTGACGATCGCCATCGCCGTCATGTTCATCGCCTCGGAGCCGGCCACCGCGTTCATCAAGCGCCACCCGACGACCAAGATGCTGGCGCTGGCGTTCCTGATCCTGATTGGCGCGTTGCTGGTTGCTGACGGGCTGGGCTTCCACGTGCCCCGCGGTTATGTCTACTTCGCCATGGGCTTCGCGGCGTTTGTCGAGGTGTTCAACGTCCTAGCAAGGCGGGCGCGGCGCGGCCGCACGGCTTGAGCGGAAAGCCTGCTGCGTCAGCCCGCGCGCTGGCGCAGCGCCTCCGCCACCTCGTCAATGATCGCTTCCGCCGCCAGGCGAGGATCATCGGCTTGCGTGATCGGGCGGCCGATGACCAGCTTATCCGCGCCTGCGGCAATGGCTTCGCGAGGCGTGGCCGTGCGGCTCTGGTCGTCCGTTAGGCTGGTGCTCGGTCGGATGCCGGGCGTGATGATCTCGAGCGCGGGGCTAAAGGTATGGCGTAACGCGGCGGCCTCTTGTGCTGATGCGATCACGCCATCAAACCCGGCGGCGCAGGCCAGCCGGGCGCGGTGCAGAACCATCTCGCGCGGCGGACGGGTCACCCCTTGTTCCGCGAGATCGCGGAAGTCCAGATTGGTCATCACGGTGACGCCGAGCAGCCTCAGGCTGGTCTGTCCGCGTCCGCGGACCGCTGCCGCGAGTGTCTTGGTGTCGCTGGCGTGCACCGTCAGGTATCGCGCGCCGAGCGCGGCGATCCGGGCCGTGGCGCGCTCGACGGTATTGCCGATGTCCAGCAGCTTGGCGTCGAGGAAAACGTGGTGGCCGTCGGCAGTGAGGTTGCGAGCGAGTTCGACCCCGCCAGCATACACAAGTTCCAGCCCGATTTTGAAGGTCGTGATCTCGGCGGGCAGGCGACTCACCAGTTCCCGCGCGTCATCAACCGAGTCTGTGTCGAGGGCGACGATAATCCGCGCAGCAGCATCGGCACGTAGAGCGTCAGCTTCGGGATTGTCTGTCGCGCTCACGCGATCGCCCTCCAACCGGCTAGGCGGATCAGGTCAGCCGGTATCGCCGACCCGCTCCCAGAACGCCTTGACGCGCGCGAGGAACCCCGTTGCCTCCGGGCTGGTTTTCTGCGTCGAGCCCTTTTCGAACTCGCGCAGCAGCTCTTTTTGCTTGCGGGTCAGGTTCTTCGGCGTTTCCACCTCGACCTGTACATATAAATCCCCGGTTGCCTTGGAGCGCAGAACCGGCATGCCCTTGCCATGCACGCGGAACTCGTGCCCGGCCTCGGTGCCTTCGGGAATGCGGATCGTGGCGCTGTCGCCGCTGATCGTGGGCACCTCGATTTGCCCGCCGAGCGCAGCCGTCGTCATCTGGATCGGGACGCGGCAGAACAGGTCCGCCCCGTCGCGCTGGAACAGCTCATGCGGCTCGATCGACAGGAAGATGTAAAGATCGCCGGGCGGTCCGCCGCGCAGCCCCGCTTCGCCCTCGCCGGCGAGCCGGATGCGCGTTCCGTCCTCGACGCCGGGCGGGATCTCCACCGAAAGAGTGCGCTCGCGCGTCTGACGGCCCGTGCCGCCACAGTCGGGACAGGGGTTTTCGACCACCACGCCCGCGCCGTGGCAGGCCGGACATGTGCGCTCGATCGTGAAGAACCCCTGGGTGGCGCGCACGCGGCCGATGCCGCCGCAGGTGCCGCACACCGCTGGTTGTGCGCCGCCTTCCGCGCCTGTGCCCGAACAGCTCTCGCACACGACTGAGGTCGGGACACGGATGTCCGCGCGTTTGCCGAAGTAAGCGTCAGCCAGCGTGATTTCCATGTTGTAGCGCAAGTCGCCGCCACGCTCGCGTCCTTGCCGGCGGCGTGTCTGGCGCCCGCCCATGAACTCGCCGAACAGGTCGTCGAAAATGTCCGACATGGATGAAGAGAAGTCAGCGCCGAAGCCGTGCGCGCCTGCGCCTGCGCCGGGGCCGCCATGCTCGAAGGCGGCGTGACCGAAGCGGTCATACGCGGCGCGCTTTTGCGAGTCGCTGAGCACGTCATAGGCTTCGTTGACTTCGACGAAGCGGCGCTCGGCTTCCGGATCGTCCTGGTTGCGATCCGGGTGGTGCGCCTTGGCTTGCCGGCGGAATGCCTTCTTGATCTCGTCGTCGCTTGCCCCGCGTGAAACGCCCAGGATCTTGTAGTAGTCGCGCTTTTCCATAAAGACGCACTCTTTCGCTTAGTTCGTACGCTCCGTCGCCACATGCCGAAGGAGAATTGCGTTGAGCCTCGTGCGTTCAAGCAGCCGATACCCGTACTGCTGGCACAGATCAATGATCGGGGCGTGCGCCTGCTTGCCGACCTCGACGACAATCCAGTTTGGCCAGAGTGTTTCGGGTGCCTGTTCAAAGAAGGCGCTGAGAACGTCAAAATCCACGCCCTCGATGTCGACTTTCATCGCGTCAATACGCTCAATTCCCTGCTCCCGGCATAGCGAATGAAGCGGCATGATCGCCACGCTGTGCGATCCACCGGCAGTCTGTTCATGCTCCACCCGATGCTGGCCGCGATTATCGGCGTGGCTGACGACTTGGCCGTGGCCTTCGCGCATGCCAACTGCACACTGCACGGGCATCGCCTCATCGGCGTTTGACAGCGCAAGGTTTGTCTCTAGCCGCGCAAATGTATCCGGATCTGGCTCGATAGCCAGCGCCCTTAGTGGTCGTCCGAGCCGCCGCGCTTCCGACACCATCCACAGAGTGTAGACACCCACGTTTGCCCCGAGGTCGGCAAATATGAATGGCGAGGATTGCCCCGTCTCGAGCGCGCGGCTCAGGGCTTGGCGCTCGCCCCAGTCAAAGAGCTGTGGCGCCGCGAAGACGCGCTTCTCGCAAAGATTTGCCTTGGGATAAATGCGTGCGCGCACAGCAGGGAAAACCTCGATATCGTAAGGCTCCCGCGATCCAACCGTAACGACGCGCCTCAACAAGGATCGCATCCGCCGGCCAGCGCTGTTTCGAGGGAGCCTTCCCGCCATGCGCCGCAAACTCTCACGCCACGGCGCGAGTGAGAAGCGTCCGAACGGAATTTCGGCCGGGTTCGAGTTCATGGCGGAATGTCGGCCCCGTTGTTGCGCGATAAAGCAGCGGCGCGACCGGAGCCGCGCCGCCATATCCTCGAGCTGTTAAGCCCGCTTCTTCTTCTCGTCGTCGTCAACTTCCTCGAAGTCGGCGTCCACGACGCCCTCGCCCTCGCTGGAGGGCTGCTCTTCGCCGCCGGCTGCGCCACCGCCGGCTTCACCCTGGTCCGAGGACTGCTGATACATCGCCTCGCCGAGTTTCATCGACACCTGGGCCAGGTTCTGGGTCTTGGCATCGATGGCTTCCTTGTCCTCGCCCTCAAGCGCGGTGCGAAGCTCGGACACGGCGTTTTCCACGGCCGTCTTGTCTTCCGCCGAGACCTTGTCGCCGAGATCCGACAGACTCTTTTCGGTGGAGTGGATCAGCGCCTCGGCCTGGTTCCTGGCGTCGATCACCTCGCGGCGCTTCTTGTCCTCTTCCGCGTGGGACTCGGCGTCCTTGACCATTTTCTCGATCTCGTCCTCGGTCAGGCCGCCAGAGGCCTGGATGCGGATCGACTGCTCCTTGTTGGTCGCCTTGTCCTTCGCCGAGACGTTGACGATGCCGTTGGCGTCGATGTCGAACGTCACCTCGATCTGCGGCATCCCGCGCGGCGCGGGCGGAATATCCTCGAGGTTGAACTGGCCGAGCAGCTTGTTGTCGGCCGCCATCTCGCGCTCGCCCTGGAACACCCGGATCGTCACCGCGCTCTGGTTGTCCTCCGCGGTCGAGAAGATCTGGCTCTTCTTCGTCGGGATCGTGGTGTTGCGGTCGATCAGCCGGGTGAACACGCCGCCGAGCGTCTCGATGCCGAGGGAGAGCGGCGTGACGTCGAGGAGGACCACGTCCTTCACGTCGCCCTGCAGGACGCCCGCCTGGATCGCCGCGCCCATGGCGACCACCTCGTCGGGGTTCACGCCCTTGTGCGGCTCCTTGCCGAAGAAGCTCTTCACGGTCTCGTGCACCTTGGGCATGCGGGTCATGCCGCCGACGAGCACGACCTCGTCGATGTCCGAGGCGCTGACGCCCGCGTCGCGCAGCGCGTTGCGGCAGGGCTCGACGGTGCGCTGGATCAGGTCCTCGACGAGGCTCTCCATCTTGGCGCGCGTCAGCTTCATGGCCATGTGCTTGGGCCCGGACGCGTCGGCGGTGATGTAGG
>CAYFVF010000107.1:0-6423 GCA_964346335.1 uncultured Hyphomicrobiaceae bacterium | reverse complement strand
AAACAACTGATTTCAAGTGATTTTTTGGACTCGTCTGGATGTGGCGGAGGGGGTGGGATTCGAACCCACGAGACGGTCTCCCGCCTGCCGGTTTTCAAGACCGGTGCCTTAAGCCACTCGGCCACCCCTCCACAGTATCCAAGCGACTGCGCACGCCCGGCCCCGGCTGGTGCTACGCCCGACCGGAACGCCCGTCGGACGGGTCTCCCGACCACGCTCGATGCCAGCTTGCCGGCCTGCGCTGCCGTTCGGCGCATACTCCTGCCACCCACTGCAGAATCCGCGCCACGACCGCGCCTGTCAACGTTCGCGCGCGAACCAGCCGGTCACACGCCCGCGCCGAGGATCGGCCCCTGGAAAGCTGGACGCTCCTTTAACCGCGCGTAATACGTCTCAAGCCCGGGCAGGGTGGGGCGCTTGATATCGAGGACATACCAGCGATGCACCATCATTCCGGCGGCGCAGTCCGCGATGGTCGGGTGGCCGCCCGTGACATATCCGCGGCTCGCGCTCACCTGAGCATCTAGAATTCCGGCTAGGTGCGCGCTTTCCGCCTCGGCCTGCGGGACTTGCTCCGGGTTCGAGCCGGGCTGGACGTGAAGCGCGAAGAACAGCTTTCGCACCGGCTCCTGAAATTCGGCCATGATCCAGTCCAGCCACTGATCGATGATCGCTCGTTGCTGCAAATCGGCGGGATACCAGTCCGGGCCGTGTCTTGCCGCCAGGTAGCGCAGGATTGCATGGCTCTCCCACAAGATGAAGCCATCCTCGTCCATCACGGGCACCTTGGCGTTCGGGTTGAGCGCCCTGAATTCCGGCGTGTCGGTCGGCGCGTAGCCGCGGCCATAGTCGCGCCGGTCAACAGGCAGGCGCAGTTCCTCCGCCAGCCACAACACCTTGCGCACGTTGGATGAATTTGCCCGCCCGTAGATGATCATGGCTCCGCTCCCGTGTCGCCGCTTCCCCGTGCCGCGCCATTGGGGCTGCCCGCGCGGAAATAGTCAAGCATCCGGTTGCGCCGAAGGGGGCCGCGCCGCGCGCGTGTCTGCGGCTTGGCGTGAGGCCCGCCGGCTGAGCGCGCCAGATTCAGGATGATCGCGGGGTGGTGGACGTTGCGCCCGAGCCCATCTGCGACCTGGTGGCGACAGGAAAAGCCGCCCGCGATCACGAGCGCGTCGCGCCCTGCCTGCCGGATCGCCGGGAACAGCGCCAGTTCGGCCATGTCGATCGAGGCGTCGAGGTTTTCCGAGGCATAGCCGAATGCGCCCGCCATGCCGCAACACCCAGAATCGATCACCTGCGCTTCCAGGCCGGGCACCTGCGCAAGCGCCGTCTCCAGCGCGCCATCAGTGCCAAGCGCCTTTTCGTGACAATGGCGGTGAACGAGGGCCTTTTCCTCAACGGGGCTGAGCGGCAGTTCCCACCGGCCCGCATCGACCTCGCGCGCGATATATTCTTCCAGCATGAGCGCGTGCGCGCCGAGCCGCCGGGCCGGATCGCCAAGGCCCAGATCGCGGTATTCGTCGCGGAAGGCGAGCAGGCAGGCGGGCTCCAGTCCGATGACGGGCACGCCGCGCTCCACGAAATGTGCCGCCGCTTGCGCAACACGGCGCGCTTCGGTGCGCGCCTCGTCCACCAACCCGGCGGCGAGAAAAGTGCGTCCGCAGCAAAGCGGCCGGGCATTCTCGCCCGCGCTAAGCACATGCACCCGCCGCCCAGCCGCGGTGAGCAACTCCACCGCCGCGCGGAGATTTCCCGGCTCGAAATACGTGTTGAACGTATCGGCGAATAGCGCCACCTCCGGTCCATCTTCCGGCCCTGCCGGCGCGCGCGTGAGGAAAGGGCGCGCGCTCCACGCTGGAAGCCGCCGATGCGCGGAAAAGCCCAGCGTCGCGTCACTCAGCGTTGCCAGTGCGGGCACCAGGTCGCGCGCATTGAGCGCCCACCAGAACCGGCGCGCGCTCGGGGCATAGCGCGGCAGGTAAGCGCTCAGCCTTTCGCGCAGCTTGAGCGGATGACGCGACTGCGCGGCGGCCAGCACTTCGATCTTCATCTTCGCTACGTCCACGGCGGAGGGGCATTCGCTCTTGCATGCCTTGCATGACACGCACAGCTTCATCGTCTCCATCATCCCGGGCGAAAAGAGCGCGTCAGGCCCGAGCTGCCCGGACATCGCGAGGCGCAAACTGTTGGCGCGCCCGCGCGGGCTGTCGCGTTCGTCGCGCGTGACGCGGAATGACGGGCACATGGTCCCGCCGGCGAGTTTGCGGCACGCGCCGTTGCCGTTGCACGCCTCGACCGCGCCTTGAAACCCGCCAGCGCCGCCCGGCCAGCCTGACCAGTCGAGCGCGGGCGTCATCTCCGGCGCGTGATAATCCGGCCGATAGCGGAACAGCTCACGGTCGTCCATGCGCGGCGCGCCGGTGATCTTTCCGGGGTTTAGCCGTCCATCCGGGTCGAACAGCGCCTTGACCTCGCGGAAAACGCGCGACGCGCGCCGTCCATACATCGCGGTGTGAAACTCCGAGCGCGCCAGCCCGTCGCCGTACGCCGCCGAGTGCGTTCCCCCGCATTTGCGCACCAGCGCGAAGGTTTCCTCGGCGACCCGGCGCATGGTCTTGACGTCGCGCCCCAGCTTCAGGTTCAGCGCGGGCCGCACATGCAAGCAGCCGGTCCCGGCATGGCCGTAAAGGCTCGCCTCAAGCCCATGTCGCCTGAGGATGTCGCAAAGCTGCTCGGCATAATCGCCCAGATGCGCCAGCGGCACGGCGCAATCCTCGATGAACGAAACCGGCCCGCCAGCGCGCCTTGCTTCCGTGAGCCGGTCGAGCACGCGGCCATGAACATGCCAGACCGCGTTTTGCACCTCCGCGCCGACCGCCTCGACAACGGCATGGCGGTGCCCCAGATCGGCAGCTAGGTCGTCGAGATCCTTGAGCTTGCGGATATTCTCGATGCGGACATCGCCCATGAATTCAACCAGCAGGATCGCCGCCGGTTCGCCCCGGATGAAGCGCCGCAGGATGGGCGAAAGCGCCGGGTCTTGATCCGCGATGTCCAGTAAGGACGAATCCAGCAGTTCGATCGCGCTGGGGCCGAGTTCAACCAGATGCGGAATAACCTCCAGCGCTGCCGCGAGACTGGCGAAGTGACACACGCCCAACACGCGGTTTTTCGGGAGCGGTGCGAGCATCAGTTCGATGCGCTTGAACAGTGCCAGCGTTCCTTCAGACCCCACCAGAAGTTCAGACATGTTTTGCGGCTGGCGGTCCGGCAGCAGCGAATCGAGATTATAGCCGGCCGTTCGGCAGGCCAGGGCGGGGAACACTCGCCTGATCATGTCCTCATGCTGCTCGCCTATCTCCAGCAGCGTGAGGATCGCCGCATCAAAAGCGCCGGGCGCCTCTGGATTGGGGAAGGCGTCGGGTAGCGCGCCGAACACCGCCTGCGACCCGTCCGCGAGGATCGCGTCGATCGCGCTGACATTCTCGCGCATCGTTCCGTAGCGCAGCGCCCGCGTGCCGCTGGCGCCAGTCGCAGTCATGCCGCCGAGGGTCGCGCTGGCGCCGCTTGCGACATCCACCGGGAACCAGACGCCGTGGGGCTTGAGTTGGCGGTTCAGCGCGGCCAGCGAGATCCCGGGCTGCACCGCGCAGGTCATGGCGCTGATGTCGTGGAACAGCAGCTTGTCGAGATGTTTCGAGCAATCAACGACCAGCCCTTCACCAACCGCCTGCCCGCCCGTGGCCGTGCCGCCGCCGCGCATGGTCAGCGCTACGCCTTCTTCCGCCGCGATCCCGGCGATGGCCAGCAGATCGGCTTCGGTGCGTGGCGCGACCACGCCGAGAGGAAATACCTGATAGGCCGAGGCATCCGTGGCGTGGCGGCCGCGGTCGAACGGCGTGAACAGCACCTCGCCCGCGATCTCGCCGTTCAGGCGTTCGGCCAGCGCCGCGCGCGCGGTTTCATTCAATAATGGCGGCATCTGCTGTAGGGTCTGGCTTGAGCAAGTCTGTCGGCGGATGATATTGCACGCGCCTTGATCCAATCGTGTTCAGGCTCACGCGCAGTATCTTGCTTCGAGAAAGACTGGCGAAGTTGAAATAAATGAAAGGTATCGCTGCGAATGAATTTGGATCGCAACGGAAATGACCTTCCATCATGGGATGAAGTTGTTGCATTCATGGGAGCGGGTGAGAACCATGCAGGCCAGCCTGCGGCCGTCGAGCGCATCGAGACCCATATCTCGCTGGTGTTTCTGGCTGGCGATCTGGCGTACAAGCTCAAGAAGCCGGTGGTCTTTCCATTTCTTGATTATTCCACGCCCGAAGCGCGCCGCCGCGCTTGTATCAACGAGGTTCAACTGAACCGGCGGACCGCGCCCGAGCTCTATCTCGGTGTTGTTCCCATCACGCATGACTCCGCGCGCGGCCTGCAGATCGGCGGCAGCGGCGAGGTCGTGGAATGGGCGGTGAAGATGCGCCGCTTTCCGGACGGCTGCATGTACTCCGAACTGGCGGCCGCCGGCCATCTCGGCGAGCAAGACTATGCCGAACTCGCGCGCGCGGTCCATAGCTTTCATGAGACGGCGGCCCGTCGCATCGAACCCATGCTGGCTGTTTCGGCCCTGTCGCGGCTGATCTCGGAGAATGACGAGGCGTTTTCCGCGTATGACGCCGTGTTTCCGCCTGACGAGGTGCGCATGCTGCGCGCGGCGCTCGATGCACGGCTGGCGGCGCTGACGCCGCTGCTGGAACGGCGCACGCGCGGCGGTTTCGTCCGCCATTGCCACGGTGATCTGCATCTGCGTAATGTGGTTAAGCTGGATGGTCGTCCGGTCCTGTTCGACGCCGTGGAGTTCGATGATGCGATCGCCACCGTGGATGTGCTTGATGACCTGGCGTTCCTGCTGATGGATTTGATCGCGCGCGGGACGCATGCGGGCGCGAATGCCGTTTTGAATGCTTATCTCTCGCAAGATCGGGATCTGCGCAACATCGAGGGGCTGGCCGCGCTGCCGCTTTACCTGTCCACGCGCGCAGGGATCCGGGCCAAGGCGGCGGCTTACCAGTCGGATGATGCCGGCGCACGGCGTTACTTTGCGCTGGCGCGCGGATTTTTGGGTGCGCAACCACCGGCTCTGCTGGCAATCGGCGGGCTGTCGGGGACCGGCAAATCGACGCTAGCGCGTGCGCTCGCGCCCGACCTCGGCGCCGCGCCAGGCGCGCTGGTCCTTCGCAGCGACGTGGAGCGCAAGCGCCTTTATGGCTGCGAACCGCATGAGCACCTGCCCGAGACGGCCTACGGCGCGGCGGTAACGCAGACGGTTTATCGCATTCTGGCCAAGAAGGCCCGCGCGGCGCTCGACGCAGGCCACAGCGTCATCCTGGACGCGGTCCACGCCAAGCCGGATGAGCGCAGCGCCGCCCGCGACATGGCGGCACATGCAGGCGCGGAATTTGTGGGCATATGGCTGAGCGCGCCGGAAGAGACATTGGTCAGCCGGGTCGAATCGCGTGAGGCTGATGCCTCGGATGCAGGCGCGGAGGTGGTGCGAAAGCAGTTGCGCTTTGATCCCGGCGAAATCGCCTGGGCGCGCGTGGATGCCTCGGGCGGCGTCGATCAGGTGTGTGAGCGCGCACGGGCCGTGCTGGATGCGCAGGGTCTGCTCAAGTCACGTGACGCGTGATCGTTGCGCTTATCTTGCCACACCTTGCGTGATGTGGAATAAATCGGCGGGCACAGGCAGGCAAGGCCGCCATGGTTCCGGCCGCGGGCAATTGGGTTATTGGAGAGCCGTGTGAAAATGAAGGAACAGAACCCGGACAAGCAGAAAGCGCTGGACGCTGCGCTGAGCCAGATCGAGCGCAGCTATGGCAAGGGCTCGATCATGCGGCTCGGCAAGAATGAGCAGGTGGTCGAGGTCGAGGCCGTTCCCTCCGGCTCGCTCGGGCTCGATATTGCGCTGGGGGTCGGCGGGTTGCCGCGCGGCCGCGTGGTGGAGATTTTCGGGCCGGAATCCTCGGGCAAGACAACGCTGGCGCTGCATGTCGTGGCCGAGGCGCAGAAGCTCGGCGGGGTATGCGGCTTCGTCGACGCGGAGCACGCGCTCGATCCGGTCTACGCGCGCAAGCTGGGCGTGGCGCTTGATGACCTGCTGATCTCGCAGCCCGACACCGGCGAGCAGGCGCTTGAGATCACCGACACACTGGTGCGCTCCGGCGCGCTGGATGTGCTGGTGGTGGATTCCGTCGCGGCGCTCACGCCCAAGGCCGAGCTCGAAGGCGAGATGGGCGATTCTCTGCCAGGCTTGCAGGCGCGGCTGATGAGCCAGGCGCTGCGCAAGCTGACCGGCTCGATTTCGCGCTCGCACACCATGGTGATCTTCATCAACCAGATCCGCATGAAGATCGGCGTGATGTT
>CAYFVF010000106.1:0-6447 GCA_964346335.1 uncultured Hyphomicrobiaceae bacterium | reverse complement strand
TCGACGATCTCCTCGACCTCCAGCCCGATCAGGTCCAGCGTCTGGCGGATGTCGTCGAGGCTGGCGTCCGTCTGCAGGTGATCCTTGAGCCAGGACAGCGTGAACTTCATCGGCTCAGGCCCCCGGCCAGCGTTGGCACATCGAGCATGGAAAAGCCGTAGTGGCGCAGCCAGCGCAGGTCGCTGGCGAACATCGTGCGCAGGTCCGGGATGCCGTATTTCAGCATGGTGATCCGGTCCAGCCCCATGCCGAAGGCAAAACCCTGGTATCTCGCCGGGTCGAGACCAACGCCGCGCAGCACGTTCGGATGCACCATCCCGCAGCCGAGGATCTCCAGCCAGTCGTCCTGCTTGCCGATCGCTTCCGCGCTTATGTCCACCTCCATCGACGGCTCGGTGAACGGGAAATGCGACGCGCGGTAGCGCATCTTCACGTCGTCGACCTCAAAGAACGCGCGGCAGAACTCTTCCAGCGCCCAGCGCAGATGGCCCATGTGGGTGGTCTCGTCGATGACCAGCCCCTCGACCTGGTGGAATTGCGGCGTATGCGTCTGATCCGAATCCGAGCGGTACACCCGCCCCGGCGCGATGATCCTCAGCGGCGGCGCCTGGTCCTGCATCGCGCGGATTTGCACGGGGCTGGTGTGCGTGCGCAGGAGCAGACGCGAGCCGTCTTCCTTCGGGTGGAAATAGAAGGTGTCGTGCTCCTGCCGCGCCGGGTGCTCTTCGGGGATGTTGAGCTTGGTGAAGTTGTTGTCGTCGGTCTCGATATCCGGCCCTTCAGCGACCGAAAAGCCCATATCCGCGAAGATTTCCGTCACCTCGTCCCAGACCTGGCTGAGCGGGTGAATACGCCCCTCGATCTGCGGCCCGAGACGCACCGGCAGAGTCACATCCGCCTGTTCGCGCACCAGCTTTTCGCTGAGTTCGCGCTCCTTCAGGTCGGCCTTGCGCGTCTCGATCGCGTCGGAGACCTTGCGCTTGAGCGTGTTCGCGGCCTTGCCGAAGGTCTGCTTCTGCTCCGGCGGCAGGCTGCCGATCTGCTTGGTCAGCGCCTGGATCTCGCCGCTTTTCCCGAGCAGTTCGACGCGGATATTTTCCAGCTCGGCGAGGTCCTTGGCGCCGCGTACCCGCTTCAGGGCGGATTTTTCCAGTGCCTTGAGATCCTGGCCGGATGAGGTGACGGCGCTCATCGTGATGACATCCGGTGCATGTGTTGCGGGCGGCCCGCGGGTTTTGGCGGCGCAAGCGCGCGCAATCAGCGTGCGCCTGCCTTACGCCGGGGCGGTTCAGGCGCTAACCGCTTGGCGCGCCTTGTTCACGAGCGATTCGAACGCATCCGGTTCGCGCACGGCGAGGTCTGCCAGCACCTTGCGGTCCACTTCGATCCCGGCCTGCGCCAGGCCGTGGATGAACCGGCCATACGTCATGCCGTGCTCACGCGCCGCGGCGTTGATCCGCTGAATCCACAGCGCGCGGAAGTTGCGCTTGCGGGTCTTGCGGTCGCGGTAGGCATATTGCCCGGCCTTCTCGACGGCCTGGTTAGCGATCCGGAATGTGTTCTTGCGCCGGCCGTAATAGCCTTTTGCGGCCTTGATGACCTTGCGGTGGCGGGCGTGGGTCGTCACGCCGCGTTTGACACGAGACATTGGTAAGGCTCCTTCAAATCTGCTGATGTTCGCGCGCCGGACGCCGCGTTACCGCTTGGCGTAGGGCAGGAACTGCTTGACGATCCGCGCGTCGCAATCCTCCAGGATGCGCGTGCCGCGCGCCTGCCGGATAAACTTGTTGGTGCGCTTGATCATGCCGTGTCGCTTGCCCGCGTGCTGGCCGCGAACCTTACCGCTTGCCGTCAAACGGAAGCGTTTTTTCGCCCCGCTCTTGGTCTTGAGTTTGGGCATTTGCTTTCCTCTGGTGTCTTGACGGGGCGGTCGTGCCCCCCGGCGTATTTTCAACGAATTGCGCGTTGTCGGCGCCCGAAGGCATCGAGCGCAACATGCGCGGATATTGTTTGCTTGAAAGCCTTATGGAGCCGCCTCGGCATGCCCTTTACGCCGGGCCGCTCAACGAGGCTGGAAACTATATCCAATAAGCGCGCCGCGCAAGGGCGTCCGGGCGTATTGAACGCGGCTTTTTGAGCGAAAACGCCACAAACCTCCGGGCGGCGGGCGCGCAGGCGCGATGTCGCAACCGTCCTCCCGGCCGCGACGACTGGGGCTATTGCGTCACAGCCTGGCGGAAAGTGTGCGGTGGCAGGCGGATAGTCTTGTCTGGACAGGGCGGGTGCGCTTCAACGTCAACTGTTCGACAGACGTGTTAGAGACCACGGGACACGCTAATGAAAGCATGTATTCGTATTAGCCTCGGCCTTTTCGCTGCGATCGCGCTCACGGCCCTGAGCCTCGCGCCGGCCGCTGACGCTCGCGAGTGCACGCGCCTTGCGTTTTCCGTGAACGACTACGGCATTGAGGTGCCCAAGCGCGATTCCCAGCGCCTGCTGGACGATTATATCAAGCGCTGGACGGCGGAGCGCGGCATCGAGCGCTACACGGTTGGCAAGAAGGAAGTATCCTGCAAATTGTTTCTCGATTTCATCATATTTGATGAACACACCTGCCGCGCCGAAGCGCCGGTCTGCTGGTAGGCGCGCTGCCGCCACAACCCCTCGGCGATAACCGACAGCGTGCAACGCGTTTTGCGCGACAATCCTTTTATTCGCCAGCAAATCTATCTATATTGACGGTGTCAGCCTAGCTGACTATGGCGATAAACGGCCGTCGGAATAAGCCTATCGGACCCGGGGGCAGTACCCGGCGCCTCCACCACAAACCCGCATGGCTGTCGCGTTCGCGGTGCCAGCGTGACGCGGGCTTCTGATGGGGGCGAACCAGGATCGACGAGGGTGTAAAGGACGGACTTTCGCCCGGCATGGTACCGCCGTTACAGGGCCAAAACAGTAGTTGCGAACGACAACTATGCTCCGGTTGCTCAGGCTGCGTAACGCAGCTTAGGCACCGAAATTCAAGTCCTGGGCTGTAAGCACGCTCAGGCGCGGTACGGAGGGCACCGGGCAACAGAAGCCCTCCATCCATTCATGCCTGCCGTGGCGGTATGGCGGTCCTAGCCTGGTCTAAAGATGTCAAACGACGAATTCCGTTACGACATTCTTGCGCAGGAAGCCCTCCGTGGCGTGGTGCGCTCCGTGTTGCGTAGCGTTGAAAAGCGCGGCCTTCCAGGCGATCATCATTTCGTCATCACGTTCGATACGAATGCCCCGGGGGTCTCAATCTCGAAACGGCTGCTTGACCGCTACCCCCAGGAAATGACGATTGTCATTCAGTACCAGTTCTGGGGGCTGAAGATTTACGACAACGCCTTCGAGATCGGCCTGTCCTTCAACAACGTGCCCGAGACGCTGGTCATCCCGTTCCGCGCGATGAAGAGTTTCCAGGACCCCAGCGTCGGTTTCATGCTGCAATTCGCCGGCCTTGAAGCGCTAGGCGGCCCGGCCGACGCGGATGCCGAGCTACCGGGCGAAGATGCGCCAGCGGCCTCCAAGCTGCCAAGCCCCGCCGAACCGGCCCTTCCCGGCTCGGGTGAGACCACCGTGCTGGACGCGGGCGAGACCGAGACGGCGGAGGAAAATGCCCAGACCGCGGCCGCGGAGAGCAGCGACGATACGGCCGTTCAGGACAACGAAACGGCGGACCAGAAAAAAGGCGCCGAAGTTGTCCACCTCGACGCCTTCCGCAAGAAGTAAGCCCGCGCGCTGCGCGCTTCTCACATATTGGTATAGTTCGGCCCGCCGCCGCCTTCTGGTGGAACCCAGTTGATGTTCTGGGGCGGGTCCTTGATGTCGCATGTCTTGCAGTGGACGCAGTTCTGCGCGTTGATCTGGAAGCGCATGCCGTTCTCGCTCGTCACCACCTCATACACCGCCGCCGGACAGTAGCGCTGCGCCGGCTCGTCAAACTTCGGCAGATTTTCCTCGATCGGGATGGACTTGTCGGCCAGCACCAGGTGGCAGGGCTGGTCTTCCTCGTGGTTCGTGCCGGACAGGTACACCGATGACAGCTTGTCGAACGTCAACACACCGTCCGGCTTGGGGTAGTCGATGGGCTTGCACTCCGAGGCCGGCTTCAGCGTATCGCTGTCTGGCTTGCCGTGGCCGAGCGTGTAGCTGAGGAATGGCATGAGCGTGTTTAGCCACATTTCCATGCCGCCCAGCATGGTGCCAAGGCGCGTGCCGAACCGCGACAGCAGCGGTTTGACGTTACGCACCTTTTTCAGATCTTTCGCGACCGGGCTGGCCGACAGCGCCTGTTCGTACGCGTCCAGACGGTCGTTCGCGCGGCCCGCGCCGAGCGCCTCGAACGCGGCCTCGCCGGCGTAGATGCCGGAGAGCATGGCATTGTGCGTGCCCTTGATGCGCGGGACGTTGACGAATCCAGCGCTGCAGCCGATCAGCGCGCCGCCTGGGAAGGTCAGCTTCGGGATCGATTGCCAGCCGCCTTCGCTGATCGCCCGTGCGCCATATCCGATGCGCTTGGCGCCCTCGAACATTGGCGCGATGGACGGGTGTGTCTTGAAGCGCTGAAGCTCATCGAACGGCGAGATGTATGGGTTCTCGTAGTTCAGATGCACGACGAAGCCGACCGAGGCCAGGTTGTCGCCCCAATGGTAGATGAACGACCCGCCGCCGGTCTTGTCGTCGAGCGGCCAGCCGAGCGTGTGCTGGACCAGCCCCGGCTGATGCTTGTCCGGCGCAAGCTCCCATAGCTCTTTCAGGCCGATCCCGTATTTCTGCGGTTCCTTGTCCTCGTTCAGATGGAACGCGCGGATCAGCTTCTTGGCCAGCGAACCGCGCACGCCCTCGCCGATCAGCGTGTACTTCCCGTGCAACTCGATGCCGCGCTCAAAGCCGGATTTGGGCTTGCCGTTGGAGTCGAGCCCCATATCCCCGGTGGCCACGCCGATGACCGCGCCTTCGCTGTCGGTGACAAGTTCGGTGGCGGCGAAACCGGGATAGACCTCCACGCCCAGCTCTTCGGCTTGCTCGGCGAGCCAGCGGCAGACATTGCCAAGGCTGACGACGTAATTGCCGTGATTGTTCATCAGCCGCGGCATGGTGAAGTTGGGAATGCGGATCGCGCTTTTTTCGCTCAGGTACAAGAAGCGGTCCTGCGAAACGGCCGTCTCCAGCGGCGCATCCTTCTCGCGCCAGTCGGGAATGAGCGTGTCCAGCCCGATCGGATCTATGACCGCGCCGGAGAGGATGTGCGCGCCGACTTCCGAGCCTTTCTCCAGCACGACGACGGAGATATCCTGATCCTGCTGCGCGGCGAGCTGCTTCAGCCGTATCGCGGCGGACAGCCCGGCCGGCCCCGCGCCCACGATCACGACGTCAAACTCCATCGCTTCACGTTCGGGCAGTTGCGTGTTGTGCTCGCTCATGAAAACTCCTTGGTGAGTGCCCGGGCATACTTCGGGCGCGCGGAAGCGTCAATGCGTCAAGTCAGCTTGCACATGGGCTGCTTCTGGCGGCACAGTAGCATCGCGGGCCGGGCATCACGCTGCGTATTGCGACGCGCGACCCGCGTGTCTGCGCCCATGTTGCAAACGGGGATTGAGCGAGATGTCCCAGGCGGAAAATGTGCGTGCCCTGCTTACGTGGTATCAGGCGATGGGCGTGGACGAAGCCGTGAGCGATGCGCCGCTGGACTGGTCCGGCGCACGCTTTGATGCGCCGCTTGCGCCCCTAGCTTCGACGCCCGTGCGCGACCGTGCCAGCCCAGCCGCGCCGTCCGCCCCCCGGCCTTCGCGCCCCGCCGAGCGTGGTGAGGATCTTGCCCATATCGAAACGCTTGAGGCGCTGGAAGCCGAGGTTGCCGCATTCGAGGGCTGTGGGCTGAAGCGCACCGCCAAGTCGTTATGTTTCGCGCGCGGTGATCCGACTACGCGGGTTATGCTGATCGGTGAAGCGCCGGGACGCGACGAGGACCTGCAGGGCCAGCCGTTTGTCGGGCGCGCGGGGCAATTGCTCGACCAGATGCTGCGCGCAATCGAGCTGGACCCGGCGGAGGTTCATATCACCAACACGGTCTATTGGCGTCCGCCCGGTAACCGCAATCCATCGCCGCAGGAGGTCGAGGCATGCCGCCCATTCCTGACGCGGCAGGTCGAACTGGTCGCCCCGCAGATCATGGTGCTGCTCGGCGGCGCGGCGGCCAAGCATATCCTCGGCACGACCGAGGGCATCATGCGCTTGCGCGGAAAGTGGCGAGACGTCCAGATTGGCGGGCATCGCTGCCGGGCGATCGCGACGCTGCATCCCGCCTATCTGCTGCGCAATCCGCTTGGCAAGCGGCTGGCGTGGCGCGACCTGCTGGCGATCCGCGATGCGCTGGACGGCGCGGGCTCATAGCAGGCGGCGGACTTCCGCGCGCAG
>CAYFVF010000105.1:0-6449 GCA_964346335.1 uncultured Hyphomicrobiaceae bacterium | reverse complement strand
GCGCGTCCCAGTTCAGCCGTCCATCCGGGCCAACCTCGCTCATGCGCAGGGCGGTCCAGTGGTTCACGCCCGCCCCGTCCGGGTGGAAAAAAATGACGTTGCCACGCCCATCCGCCGGCGTCGCCGGAGCAAGCGCGCCAGCCGCGAGGACAAAAGCCAGCACCAGAGCTTTCATGGTCCATCCTTGCCAGAGAAATGGTGTCCCAACTATCGCCGGGATTTTAACGAATATGCGATGACAGTTTCATGTCGCGCCGCGCCAGTGTGGCCGGTTGACCCCCGGCGAGACGGGCCGTAAGCCTGCGCGTGCGCCATTCGCTCAACCTGACGTCAGAACAAGGCCAGCACCATGACCAACCCGCCGCGGCCCGATATCCGCCCCGCCAACCCGTTGTTTTCCTCCGGCCCCTGCGCCAAGCGCCCGGGCTGGTCGCTGGAGGGCTTGCGCGGCGCGTTGCTCGGCCGGTCCCACCGCGCGCCGGAGGGCAAGGCGCGAATCAAGTCGGTCATCGAGAAGTCCCGCGAGATCCTGGGCATCCCGGCTGATTATCGCGTGGGCATACTGCCCGGCTCCAACACGGGGGCTTTCGAGGCGGCGATGTGGTCGCTGCTGGGTGCGCGCGGCGTGGATGTTCTGGCGTGGGAAAGCTTTGGCCGCACCTGGACCTCCGACATTATCCAACAGCTCGGGTTGACCGACGTCAACGTCTATGACGCCACCTACGGCGCGCTGCCCGATCTCACCCGTGTCAGTTTCGAGCGCGACGTGGTGTTCACCTGGAACGGGACGACATCGGGCGTGCGCATCCCCAGCGCGGAGTGGATCACCGACAACCGCGAAGGCCTCACGATCTGCGACGCCACCTCCGCGGCCTTCGCGCAGGACCTCGACTGGACCAAGCTGGATGCCACCACGTGGTCCTGGCAGAAGGTGCTCGGCGGCGAAGCGGCGCATGGCATGATCGCGCTCAGCCCGCGCGCGGTGGAACGCCTGGAGAGCTATGTGCCGCCATGGCCGATGCCAAAGGTCTTCCGCCTGACCAAGGGCGGCGCGCTCAATGACGATATCTTTGACGGCCTGACGATCAATACGCCGTCGATGCTGTGCGTGGAGGATCATCTCGACGGGCTGGTCTGGGCGCAGAGCATTGGCGGACTGCCGACGCTTATGGCACGCGCGGACAATAACCTCGGCGTGCTCAAGGACTGGGTGAAGCGCACCGAATGGGTGGATTTCCTGGCCGAAGCGGCGAGCGTGCGCTCCAACACCTCGGTGTGCCTGAAGATCGTGGATGCCGAGGTCGTTGATATGCCGGCGGAGACCCGCGATGCCGTTGCCCGCGATATCGCGTCCCTGCTGGCGGAAGAAGGCGTGGCCTACGACATCGCCTCCCACCGCGACGCGCCGGCGGGCCTGCGTATCTGGACGGGTGCGACCGTGGAGCAGGCCGACCTTGAAGCCCTGACGCCATGGCTCGACTGGGCTTTCGCGACCGTCAAGCAGAACCACGTTCAGGCCGCCTGAGCCGTTGCGCCGCACGCCCCCGCGCCTTACCTCCGAAGGAAAAGAAGGCATGCCCGCATGACCGAGGAAGAGTTCATCGCCGTCGCCGAGCGCACCTGGACCAGTTTGCCGGAGGAATTCCGGGCTGCGGTTGGCAATCTCGTGACGCAGGTCGCCGATCGGGCCGATCCCGACACCTTGCGCGCGCTGGACATTGACCATCCGATGGGCCTGCTGGGGCTGTATCACGGCATTGGCCTGCCCTTCAAAAGCGTGCTCCAAACCGGGGATGGCCCGGACATGATCTTCCTTTACCGCCTGCCCATCCTGAACTACGCCCATCAGACAGGCGATCAGGTCGAAGCGGTGATCCGGCACGTATACATCCACGAAATCGGACATCACTTCGGGTTTTCCGACGACGATATGGACGCCATCGAGCAGCAGGCTGACGCCGAGTGAGCCGCCGCCCCAAGGGAAGATGACATGCGCACGCTGACAGCAACCATCCTGATCGGGCTCGTAACGGCAGCCGGGCTGGCCGCCACGGCGGCGCTGCGCCATCTCTATGCCGACCCGACGCCCGCCCAATACCTCGCGCATATCGACGGCGAGGGCGAGATCGTGCCGGCGGGCGAACTGCGCATTGACGGGGCGCGCTTCGCCTGCGGCCACCGCCCGACCGTGATCGCCAACAAGCTCGACGACTACGCAGCCGCGTATCATGGCTTTCTCATCCTGAACGACGAGCGCTTTACCAGGCTGCCGATGACGCTGAAGCGCTATGTGTACGCTCATGAGTGCGCGCACCAGTATGTCGGTCGCGGCGAGCTGGCCGCCGATTGCCATGCCGTGCGCCAGGGGCGTCGCGAGGGCTGGCTGGACGAGAGCGGCGTGGACACCATCTGCGGGTTCATCGGACAGGCAAAGGCGAGCCCGCGCCACCCGGCCGGGCCAAAGCGCTGCGCCTACATTCGCGCGTGCTTTTCCGATTCACCCGTCGCGAACACAGCGCTGTGACCAGCGCGGGGCTTGGCCGCAAGCGCAATCTGCGCTAGGTGTGCAACAAACCGAAACAACCGGACAGAGCCGATGGAAAAATTCACCACGCTGACCGGCGTGCCCGCGCCGCTGCCGATGATCAACGTCGATACCGACATGATCATTCCCAAACAGTTCCTCAAAACCATCAAGCGCACCGGGCTGGGCAAGAACCTTTTTCACGAAATGCGTTATGACGAAAACGGCAACGAAAACCCGGAGTTCGTGCTCAACAAGGCGGCCTATCGGCGCGCCTCGATCCTGATCGCCGGAGACAATTTCGGCTGCGGGTCCAGCCGAGAGCACGCGCCCTGGGCGCTGCTGGACTTCGGCATTCGCTGCATCGTGGCGCCGAGCTTCGCCGACATCTTCTATAACAACTGCTTCAAGAACGGCATCTTGCCGATCCGCCTACCGCAGGACGACATCGACAAGCTGCTTGACGACGCCTCGCGCGGCTCGAATGCCACGCTGACGATCGACCTTGAAAACCAGACCATCACCGGTCCGGACGGCGGCGAGATCACCTTCGACATCGACTCGTTCCGCAAGAAATGCCTGCTCGAAGGCCTGGATGACATCGGCCTGACGATGGCGCGCGCCGACAAGATCGCCGCCTACGAGGAACGCGCGCAAACCGCCCGCCCCTGGCTCTGAGGATATTTCCAGCTCATGGCGCGGTTAGGCAAGCGTCCTGCGCGGCGCTCCAACTGGATGGCGCTCGGCACCCGCGAATATCAGGCGGGCCGGTTTCTGCGCGCCCGCCAGTTCTTCGAGAAGGCGCACCGTACCGAACCGCGCAACGCGACGCCACTGCTCAAGCTGGCGCGCACCCAGGAGCGGACCGGCGAGATCGACTCGGCGATCGCCAACCTCACGCGCGCGATCAAGCTCAAGCCCGACGAGGAGGCCGCCACGCGGGCGCTATCGCGCATCGTGCGGCTGGTAGCGCTGGACGATTACAGCGATCTGGACCCGGCCGGACTGAAGGCCGCGCTCGCCGCGCCGAACGTGGATCGCCAGCGCTTGTCCGAAGTGGCAATCAGCCATCTGCGTGATGCCCACGGACTGACGGCCCACACGGACCCGGCCGCGCTGGTCGTCAAGCGCACCGCCGAGTTGCTGTCCAACCCGTTGTTGCATCGCGCTCTGGCCAACGGCGTGAACACCTCGATTGATGTCGAGTGGCTGCTCACCGGCCTGCGCCGTGCCCTGCTGCTGGAGGTTCCGGCGGAGCGGTTCATTGACCGTGACCTGTTTGCCTTCGCACTTTCTCTCGCGCGGCAGTGCCACCTGAATGAGCGCGTGTTCGCGATAACGCCGGAGGAAGAAGCGGCGCTCGCGGAGCTTTCGATCGACTGGCCTGCTCTCAAGGAAGGCGATGCCGATGCCGGTCGCGTGCTGCTGCTCCAGCTGGTTTATGAGCCCGTGAGCGAGGTCGCCGCGCCGAACCTTGCGCCGGAAGAGTGTCAGAAGCTCAAGCCAAAGGCGCTGGGCGAGATGCTGATGCCCCTGCTCACCGCAGAAGCCGAGCGCGCACGCCTCGCCGAGACAGTTCCGACGATCGGCGAGACCAGCGATCCTGTCTCGCAAACGGTCGCCGCCCAGTACCAGCAAAGCCCCTACCCCCGCTGGACGAGCCTGCATTTGCCCGCGCGCGGCCGGGCCGGGACAACGCTATCACGGTTTTTCCCGGATGCGCGGCTGAGCTTCATGGACGCTCCGTTCGACGTTCTGATCGCCGGGGCCGGCACGGGCCAGCACGCCATAGCATCCGCAGTGAGCTATGGCCCGTCGGCCAATGTCACCGCCATCGACCTCAGCCGCCCCAGCCTCGCTTATGGTCAGTGGATGGCGCAGAGGCTTGGCGTCGATAATCTCACGTTCGCGCAGGCCGATATCCTGGGCCTCGGCGCGGAGGCGGGGCCATATCACATCATCGAGACTGTCGGCGTGCTGCATCATATGGCCGATCCGATGGCTGGCTGGCGCGCATTGCTCGACCGGCTCCAGCCTGGCGGGCTGATGCTGGTGGGCCTGTACAGCAAGTCCTCGCGCGCCAACCTCGCCAAGCTGCGCAGCCATCCGGCTTATCCCGGCCCGGGCTGTTCGGACGCCGAGGCGCGGGCCTTTCGCGCGGCGCTCATCAGCGATCGCACCGACGAGACGCTGTTCGATTCCAAGGACTTCTATTCACTGAGCGAATTCCGCGACCTAACGCTACACACCCAGGAAATGTCGTTCACGCTTGAGGAAATTGGAGCGTTTCTCGACGAGCAGCAGCTGACATTCGCAGGCTTCGTGCTGCCCGCCCCAACCCTGCGCCAGTTCCGCGAGATGTTTCCTGACAGTGCGTGGCCCGGCCGGTTGAGAGACTGGGCCGCATTCGAGCGTGCGAACCCGCGCACTTTTGATGGCATGTATACATTCTGGTGCGCGCGAGCGGATTAATCAGACGCTTTTGACGCCCGCTGCGCGCGGGCGCGCGAGAACGCCATTTCCTGGTGGCGCAATTCCTCGGGCGCACCGACCCAGCAATAAGCCAGCAAACTCGGCTCCCTGTCCGCCGTGGTGATCCGGTGCATATGCGCGGGCGGGTTGAAGATGAGCGACCCCGGGGCGTAGACGCCCGCGTCATTCTGCGAGACAGCCCCGCTCAGGCAGATATAGGATTCGGTGATGCCGGTGTGGCGGTGCGTCGGGTAGACGGTGCGCGGCGCGAACAGCACCAGCCCGACGATCAGCTCATCCCAAACGATCGGGCCGGCCGGCCCCATGATCTCGGCATAGGCATATTTGTCCGCGAGCGCGCGCGGCATCCGGTCATAGCCGTAGCGCCATGCCAGGTGCGGCGCGATCGTTTCGATGGAGCGCACCACATCCGCCACCGGCGGCTGCTGACCGCGGCTCAGCGCACGCGCGAGAAAGCGGCATACGGGCAGCGCGACAGGCTGCTCGGCTTGGAATGGCGGATTGCTTTTCAGCGCACGGCTCAGGCGCTCGCGAACATGGCGTTGGTGGGTGCGGATGCGCGGGCTGCCTCCGGCCGAGCCACTGCGGTAGCATTCATAGATGTCGCGGAGCAGAAACGCCCAGTCGGGACGCGCGTTCAGCCGTTCCTCGCTCACCCGGCGGCCTCCGGTCGCTCAGCGTTCGTCTCATCGGGGCCATGGCCCATGCGCGCGCGGAAACGCTCGCGCAACACGTCGATCGGGCGCAACTCATCGCCATCGCGGTAGTGCCAGAACGTCCAGCCGTTGCACGCGGCGCGGCCCTGCACCTGCGCACCCATCTTGTGGATCGAGCCTTGAGCGCCGGCGCAAGCCAGCGTGCCGTCCGCGCGGACCTGCGCCCTCACGCTCGCCTGCGCATCATAAAGCGCGGTGCCGGGCGCAACCAGGCCCGTCTCGACCAGCGCGCCAAACGGCACGCGCGGGGCCGCGCGCTTCGGCTTGAGCGTCTCCAGATCCTGCGGCGACAGCGGCTCCACGGCCGCGATCCGCTCCCGCGCGGCTTTGATGTAATCGCTGTCGCGCTCGATGCCGATGAAGCGCCGATCCAGCCGCCGCGCCACCGCCGCCGTGGTGCCGGTCCCGGCAAACGGGTCGAGAACGACATCGCCGCGCTGGGTGCTCGCCAACAGCACGCGATAAAGCAGGCTTTCCGGCTTTTGCGTCGGGTGCGCCTTGCGCCCGGTGTCGTCCTTCAGCCGCTCCGGGCCGGAGCAAATCGGCAGCAGCCAGTCCGAGCGCATCTGGATGCCCTCGTTCAGCGCCTTCATAGAATCGTAGTTGAAGGTGTAGCGGGAAGCGCGCCCGTGCGCCGCCCAGATCAGCGTCTCGTGCGCGTTGGTGAAGCGCCGCCCGCGAAAATTCGGCATCGGGTTGGTCTTGCGCCAGATCAC